>CABTZC010000222.1 GCA_902489185.1 uncultured Brevibacterium sp.
CGGCTCGTCAACCATGCCACACAAGGTCAACCCCATTCGTTTTGAAAACGCAGAAGCGAACCTGGAGCTCAGCTGCGCGCTCCTGGACTCTCTGGGGTCAACTCTTGTCACCAGCCGTTTGCAGCGCGACCTCACCGACTCCACCACGCAGCGCAACATCGGTGTGGCGTTTGGCCACTCGGTGCTGGCCCTCAACAATCTGGTCAAGGGCTTGGGCCGCCTCGCGATCAACACCGACGCGCTCAACGCCGACCTCGATTCCAACTGGGAAGTTTTGGCTGAGCCCATCCAGTCGGTCATGCGCGCTGCGTACCTTCAGGGCGTTCCCGGCATGGAAAACCCGTACGAAAAGCTCAAAGAACTGACCCGCGGTCACCGCATCACACCGGAGCAGATGCGTCAGTTCGTCACAGACTTGGGCCTCCCCGTCCATCTCGAAGAAGCGCTTGTCCAGTTGACGCCTGCAACGTACACGGGTGTTGCTGCTGATTTAGCCCGCGCCGAGGTGGCTGCCTGGCGCGCGTAACCGTCACCTTTGGGTAATCCGCCTGGGTTACTCTCCGTCGTCCGGCAGGGTGTACTCCAGCACCGGCCGGCCGGCGGAACCGTACCGAGGTTGCCGCTTCAGAATTTCCGCGTCGGCCATCGCTTCCAAGTACCTGCGAGCGGTCACGCGAGATACTCCCATAAGGTCACCCGCCTCGGCGGCCGAAAATGCCCGCCCACTTTTCATGGCAGCGAGAACGGCCTGCTGGATATCAGCGGGAACCTTCTTGGCAAGCCCGGCCTTAGGTGTGGCAGAAAACGTGGACATGAGAGCGTCAATGTCCTGTTGTGACGCTTCCTCCGGTGAGGCTTCGAGTGAGCGTCGGTACGCAACGTAGGCTTCCAGTTTCGCTTGGAAAACCGGAAAGGTGAACGGTTTGACAATGTACTGGAAAACGCCCAGGCTTTTCGCGTCGTGAACCACGTTGAACTCGCGTGACGCGGTCACGGCTATAGCGTCGACATTGATGCGGTGTGTGCGGAACGCGCGCAACAGCTGAATTCCGTGGCCGTCTCCTAAGTTCATGTCCAAGAGCACCAGGTCAATCGCTTTTGGGTCGATAGTGGGAACCTGGCCCAGCATGACAGCCAGCGCCTGGCTCGCATTCTTGGCTATACCTACAACGTGGAAGTCGTCGAGTCGACTCACATAGTTCGCGTGCGCACGCCCAGCGATGGCTTCGTCTTCAACGACGAGCACGCCAAACTTCTGTTCACTACTACGCGACATTTGTTCCTACACTCTGCACGACCAGTTGTTCTTGTTTCGAACTATAGCCAATGGTCTCAACAAAGTGAGCCATTTTGTGTGCCAAGGGCGACACATCTGATCATCAACCGGCCACATCTGACTCAGCAGGCAACCACACGGTGAACTCTGCTCCGCGTAGTTCACCGTGTTCTGCTTCGTCGCCCAGTCCGCCGTCTACGTCGATTGCGCCGCCCATGCGTTTGACGGCCTGGACCACAATGTCGAGTCCCACTCCACGCGATCCGTCGCTCTTTGCCCCCTGCCCCGTGTCGTGTTCCACGCCCTCATGCTTGGTTGACCAGCCGCGTTCAAAAATGTGGTCCACGGTGTCGTCGGGGATTCCGGGTCCGTCATCGCGTACGGTCACAATGTATCCCGAGGCGGCAGACCCTGACATGGTAAGTTCCACCTGCTTGCGTTCGGCTGGGATATCGGGCCGACTCACCGCGTCGAAAGCGTTGTCGAGCAAGTTGCCAATGACGGTCACCAAGTCGCGTTCATCACCGGGGATTCGGCTTTCCAAATTGGACGCGTCGACGTGGAGGTCGATGTTGTCTTCTTTGGCCTGAGCGAGTTTGGTGTACACAAGCGCTGCGAGAACCGGCTGATTAAACCCGCCCAAAAGATCTTCAGGCGCGATCGATGTGTGAGCGACTGCCTGGGTGGCGAACTCAAGTGCTTCTTCGGGGCTTCCAGTCTCAATGAGTGACGCAATGATGTGCATGCGATTGGCAAATTCGTGGGTCTGCGAGCGCAGCGAGTCCGAGAACGATCGAATGGACACCAGTTCACCGGTGAGTTTGCGCAGTTCAGTGTGGTCGCGCACCGTGACCACCCACGTATCAACGTCCAGCTCTCCTTGCATGTGCTCTCGTGCTGGTTGCTGATTCACCAGGAGCACCCGGTTTGAGGTGTAGTGGATTTCATCGCGTACAAACCGGCCCGAGGCAATCAAGCTACGGAGCGTTTCAGGCACCGGCAACTGGTCGAACTGAATAGACGTATCGGTTTCCGGCAACCCCAAAAGCTCGCGAGCAGGGTCGTTGTACAGAACGATCCCCTCGTTTCTATCAACCAGCAGCAACCCGTCGTTCACTGCTTCAAGAACGGACCTGTAATACGCAATCAGGCGCGCCAGCTCAGCTGTTCCATAGTCCCCGGTGACGCGTTTAAGCCCGCGTGACGTCAGCCAAATCGCCGCGGTGCCCAACACAAAGGTGAACGCGCCACTGGCAATCAGCAGGTTCCCAACCGGCTGGAAACTTGCTCGGACCGTTGACCTATCGATCCCGGCCACAATTACCGCACGCTTGTACCCCGGTGGGGTGGGTTTGACCGGCACTAATGTGTACAGCGTTCCACCGCGTTCATTGGCCAAATACACGGTGGCAGTGTGCCCGTCTTCCACTCGCTTGACGATACTGGGGGAAAAATTAGGCAGTTCGTCCAAATTGTCACCGGTTGGTGACTGGGTTCCTATCCGTTGAACATCTTCATCCCCCACCACGTCTTTAGGGTCGTTGACACTGAGCTCACCGCTTTCAAGTTCGCTCAGCGGAACTGATACCAACAGATCAAGCTCGTTAAGTCGTTTAAACTCCGACAAGGTTCCCGAAAGCCGGGCACGCCCCATGCCGTGCAGATCAGCGGTAGTGGCGACGACCTCGGCGGTGGCAATCACGCGCTCTTCTTCGTCATGTGAATGACGGTCCGAAAAGAAGATATACAGCACCGTGGAGATGACGATCACGATCCCCAGGAGCAGAACGGATGACGCCACCAGGATTCGCCCAGCGACACCCATGGGCAACCAGCCCGTTTTTTGCGTGGTGCTCACGCGTTCCCCTGCATGGTTTTTGCGAGCACCCGCGACATCGGAACCACAGAAACAAGGGACATGAGAACCACCAGAATCGAGCTCATCGCCATTGCTTGCCCCGCAATCATGGGGTCGAGTTTTCCGAACATAGCGAATGGGATCATGACCAGGTTATAACTAAATGCCCAGAACAGATTGACTTTGATGAGTGCCACGCCCATGCGGGCTAGGCGGATCGCTGCGGGAATAGTGGCGGGATCTGAGCGAGTGAGGGTGACGTCCGAGGCGGCAATCGCTGCGTCTGTCCCCTCGCCCATGGCGACCCCCAGGTTGGCCTGGGCTAACGCGGCTGCGTCGTTGACTCCGTCGCCCACCATGGCCACGTGCTCACCGGACTTTTGTAGCTGATCAATGTGGTCGAGCTTGTGCTCAGGCCGAACGTCCGCGATCACCGTGTCAATGCCCAGTTCGTTGGCAACGGCGTGGGCGGGGCCGGGGGCGTCGCCGGTGAGCATCACAGTTTTCAGTCCCAACTTGTGCAGGCTGGCAATCGCGTGGGCTGAACTGTCCTTGATGGTGTCGGCCACGTCGACAATACCCGCGTATTTCCCGTCGATAG
>CABTZC010000223.1 GCA_902489185.1 uncultured Brevibacterium sp.
AAGCCCTACGGAACACTGGGCAAGAAGCCCCTACCGTACACACATTTTGAGCATTAACCCGTGGATGTACATGTATATATAGGTAGACGCTATCGATATATAACTTGATAATTGACGACAGCTATCTTATGGTTGAAGTAACGCCGGAGATCCGGTGACATCTCATACAGCCAAAGGAGAATAGTATGTCCGTTCTTAACACTCAGATTCTTCCGTTCCAGGCAACCGCATTCCACAATGGTGACTTCGTCGACCTCAGCGAGAAGGATCTCGAAGGCAAGTGGTCGATCTTCTTCTTCTACCCAGCCGACTTCACGTTCGTGTGCCCAACCGAACTGGGGGACATGGCTGACAACTACGAGGAGTTCCAGAAGCTCGGTGTGGACATCTACTCTGTCTCCACTGACACCCACTTCGTCCACAAGGCATGGCACGAGTCGTCGGAGACGATCGGCAAGATTCAGTACGCAATGATCGGTGACCCATCAGGTCAGATCACCCGTAACTTCGAAAACATGCGTGAAGGCCAGGGTCTCGCAGACCGCGGCACCTTCCTCATCGACCCAGACGGCATTATCCAGTACCTGGAGATCACTCCAGAAGGCGTGGGACGTAACGCAACCGAACTGCTCCGCAAGGTGAAGGCTGCGCAGTACGTGCGCAACCACCCAGGCGAAGTGTGCCCAGCTAAGTGGGAAGAAGAGCAGGAAACTCTGGTTCCTGGCATTGACCTCGTTGGCAAGATCTAATCTGCCCACATCAACGACACATACATTTTCAGGTTTAGTGAAAGAGGGAGCCAGCCGTGCTTGACGCCAATTTGAAAGACCAGCTTCAAACGATCCTGACCCAGAAGGTCACGGAGGACGTTGTGCTTGCGTCGTCGCTAGACGACAGTAAGAAGTCGGCCGAAATGGCTGAACTGCTCGACGAAATCGCAGAACTGTCTGAGCGTGTGACGCACGAACGACGCAACGACTATGACGAACGTCGCCCGTCGTTTGCGATCGAACGCCCGGGTGCTGACATCTCAATCCGTTTTGCGGGCCTGCCGTTGGGGCACGAGTTCAGTTCACTGGTTTTGGCGTTGGCACAGGTTGGCGGCAACCCCGTCAAGGAATCTGACGAAACGATTGCAGCAGTCAAGGGCTTGGATAAAGACCTGAAGTTCGTCACCTACATGTCCCTGACATGCCAAAATTGCCCTACCGTTGTGCAGGCGCTCAACACGATGGCTGTGCTCAACCCGCGTATTCAGCACGTCGCTGTTGAAGGTTCGACCTTCCAGGACGAAGTTGGCGAAAAGAACATTCAGGCTGTCCCCACCATCTACCTCAACGGTGAAGAGTGGGGTTCGGGTCGCATGGACATTGCAGACTTTGTAGACCGTTTGGATGACTCGGCAGCTGAACGTCTTGCTGAAACGGTCAAGGACAAGGATCCATTTGACGTTCTAGTTGTCGGTGGTGGATCGGCTGCTGTTGCAGCGTCCATCTATGCGGCACGTAAGGGTCTGAGGACTGGAATGGTCGCCGACCGAATCGGTGGTCAGATCCTGGACACCGTGGGCATTGAGAACTTCATCTCATACCCGTACACGGAAGGTCCAAAGCTCGCAGCTCAGTTTGCTGAGCACATGGATCAGTACGACATCGACGTGATCCGCCCAATCCAGGCTGAAAAACTCGTCCCTGCAAAGAACGAAGGGGATCTACACACGGTTGTTCTCGTCGGCGGTAGTGAACTGAAGTCGAAGACGGTGGTTGTGGCAACCGGGGCGCGTTGGCGCGAGCTGGGTGTGCCTGGCGACCACGAGTACCGCAACAAGGGTGTAACGTTCTGCCCACACTGTGACGGACCGTTCTTTAAAGGTAAGAACATTGCTGTTGTCGGTGGCGGTAACTCAGGTATTGAGGCTGCGATCGACCTCGCGGGAATCGTTGGTCACGTGACGGTCATGGAATTTATGGACGAACTCAAGGCCGACGAGGTTCTGCAGCGCAAGCTCAAGTCTATGGACAACGTCGACATCATCCTGTCTGCCGCTTCGAAGGAAGTTTTGGGTGACGGCAAGAATGTGACCGGGCTGAAGTATGAGGACCGCACTACTGGCGAGCTACACGAGCTGGACGTCAACGGAATCTTCGTACAGATCGGTCTGCTGCCCAACACCGAGTGGGTCAAGGGTGCGGTTGACGTGAACGGTCGCGGCGAGATCGAAATCGAAGCAAACGGCGCCACCTCGGTGCCGGGCATTTTCGCCGCAGGTGACGCGACTACTGCGCCTTATAAGCAGATCGTCACGTCGCTGGGTGCAGGTGCGACGGCAGCGCTTGCAGCGTTCGACTACCTCATCAGGCAGTCGGCTCCGCAGGAGTAATTCTGGGTGAGTTGTACGGGGTTCAGTTTGGCGGTCGTCAGGCTGGGCCCCGTCTAACATTTGAGGCGTTATATGAATCTACGTGATTTTGAGTACTTGATAGCACTGGACGAGTTTCGACACTTTGGTCAGGCAGCTCAGTCGTGCGAGGTGAGCCAGCCGACCTTGTCTATTCAGTTGAAGAAGCTAGAGGACGAACTGGGCACTCCGCTGATCGAGCGAAGTGGACGCAATGTGCAATTGACACGTGTGGGTAGCGAGGTCGTTGCCCGGGCTCGCAAAGTTGTGGAGCACGTTGCTGAGATGCGGAGTATCGCCCGGCACGCGTCCGATCCGCGTTCAGGAGAGATCCGCGTGGGATGTTTCCCGACGTTGAACCCGTATCTCCTTCCGCACGCAATGCCGGCTTTGAAAACCGGATTGCCATCTTTGAGTGTCTTGGTGGTTGAAGAAAAAACCCAAACTCTTGAGGAAATGTTGGACGCGGGAGAACTTGATGCGATCATCGTGGGCACCCCGATTGTCCGGTCCGGAATTGACGTGTTGCCACTCTTTCGTGAAGACTTCTTGTTCGCTGGCCCTGCACACGACCCGCACATGACGAGTGACAAGCCGTTATCGGTCAACGACTTAGAAGGTGAAGAGCTGTTGTTGCTCTCTGAAGGTCACTGTTTACGGGACCAAGCTTTGCAGATTTGCAAGACGAGCAAGGCGTCGGAGCAGGTGAACTATCGTGCGACAAGTCTTGAGACCTTGCGGCACATGGTGGTGTCCGGGGCTGGTTATACGCTGATGCCCAGACTGGCTGTGACGCCTCCGGTAACGCCTAATCCAGGATTGGTGCTCAAGGAGTTTGAGGACCCGGCACCGCACCGTGATGTGGTGTTGGCGTGGCGGTCAGGGAGCGTGTATCGGGAGGTTTTCCCGGAACTCGCCGAGGTCGTTCGCGACTCAGTGGCTGACATTGTCACGCTGTTGTGAGTGGGTAGGGATCTAGGATCAGCAGTCCTCGCTATATAGTTCCTGGACTGCTACTTTCCATGTGGAGCTTTCTTTTTCGAGAGTCCAAATCATTCTCGCTTCATCTCTTAGCTTTTGGTCTGAAGACTTATCGGAGGCCCCACGTACTCCCCACTTGTCAGCCGGTAGGCATGCTCTGATCGACAATTCGTTTCTGTTTTCTTTAGCGATGTCAACTTCGTGGATATGAAAATCCTGAGAAACAATGTGACCAAGAAATTTCTTTTTCCTTTTACGAAAATTTGATGCCGTTTTATCAAGTCCCTCTTTTGCGCTACCTACCGAAACTGAGTCGATGTGCAGCGTGTCTTCGCCT
>CABTZC010000224.1 GCA_902489185.1 uncultured Brevibacterium sp.
AGCCCCTGGAGTGCGTGAGGTGGGCTTTGGCCCGCAGACCATGTCGTTGCCGATTGTCGAAGAAGCTGAGCCTGTGAGCGACAAATCGTTCGGTTTTTACGGGGCTGTCACGTCCACGATTTCGATCGTCCCGCAGGTACCAGATAAACGAGGTGACCAAACGCGCTGAGTTCGGATGATTCGGGTTAGAGTGGCAGTATGAGGCACGCGAAAATTGTCGCAACATTAGGTCCCAAGCAAGATTCATACGAAGCAATCCGTACACTCATCGACGAAGGCACCGATGTCCTTCGGTTCAACTTCAGTCACGGCTCCCACGAAGACCATCAGCGTCGCTATGACTGGGCTCGCCGCGCGGCACACGAAACCGGACGCGCAATTGCCATCTTGATCGACCTGCAGGGCCCGAAGATCCGTTTGGGTGAGTTTGAGACGCCGGAACCTATTGCCTTGGAACGTGGCGACCGTTTTACCATCACCACGCGCGATGTTGTTGGTACGCGCGAACTTTGTGGCACCACGTACAAGAAGCTCCCCACGGATGTCGAGGTGGGGGACCCGCTGCTCATTGACGACGGTCGCGTGCGCCTGCGCGCCGTCGAGGTGACTGACACGGACGTTGTTACTGAGGTCGAAATTCCCGGCAACGTGTCGAATCACAAGGGAATCAACTTGCCGGGAGTCCCCGTGTCGGTTCCTGCCTTGTCGGAAAAAGACGTTGAAGACTTGCGGTTCGGTTTGCACATGGGCGCAGACTGGGTGGCTTTGTCGTTCGTACGCGACGCCCAAGATGCGGCCCACGTGCGACAGATCATGGCGGAAGAGCAAATCTGGCTCCCGGTGATCGCCAAACTGGAAAAGCCGCAGGCCGTGGAATGCTTGCGGGATGTTGTGGCTGCCTTTGACGGCATTATGGTCGCCCGAGGTGACCTGGGAGTTGAACTGCCTTTGGAGCAGGTGCCCATTGTGCAGAAACGGGCTATTGAGATGTGTCGTCGTCAAGCTAAGCCGGTTATTGTCGCTACGCAGATGTTGGAGTCGATGATCGACGAGTCGCGTCCTACGCGCGCCGAGGTGTCCGACTGCGCGAACGCGGTGCTGGACGGGGCGGATGCGCTCATGCTCAGTGGCGAGACCGCGGTGGGTACATATTGGAAAGAGTCAGTGCGCACCATGGCTGCGATTATCGAATCGACCGAAGCGCACGGTTTGGAACGTGTTCCGCCTTTGGGAACCGAACCACACACGCGCGGTGGCGCGATTACGGCGGCTGCTGTTCAGATTGCGCGTCAGCTCAAGATTGATTTGCTGTGTACCTTCACGCAGTCGGGAGATTCTGTGCGTCGCATGTCGCGTCTTCGCGCAGACAAGCCCATTCTCGCGTTTACTCCGGATGTGCGTGTGCGTCACCAGCTAGCGCTGTCCTGGGGTGTGCGCACGTTCTTGGTGAATCCCATGCGGCACACGGATGAGATGGCGCGGCAGGTCGATGAAATCCTGTTGAGTTCAGGTTTGGCCGAGGACGGCCAGCTGTGTGTGATCGTCGCGGGCTCGCCTCCAGGAATCTCCGGTTCAACGAACGCGTTGCGCGTTCATGCGATTGGGGACACGATTAAAGGCGTGGCTCCCGTGTATCGCGAAGACCCAGATCGTAATCAATCTGGTGGATACGGGGAGATTCCAGAACCGCCCACGGGTTCGCAACACGTGATCCGTGAGGACTGATGAAGGGAAAGCCTGGGCATGAGCCCAGGCGAGTACCGGATGTGGGACTCGAACCCACACGTCTTTCGACAACGCATTTTGAGTGCGCCGCGTCTACCAATTCCGCCAATCCGGCAAGGTTCTTTCGATGAGAACCTTAGTAACAGTACCAGATGATTTACGGTCCTTACCAATGTGAACTAGGATGAGTAGCGTGTCTAACTCAGAAAACGCGTCAGCAGAATCGCATCCAGTCCGACGAGTAGTCGTAGCAGAAGACGAATCGGTTATTCGTCTCGACATTGTGGAGATGCTCCGTGAGGTTGGTTATGACGTCGTTGGCGAGGCTGCCGACGGCGAATCCGCAATCCATCTTGCCGATGAACTGCGCCCAGATCTCGTGGTCATGGACATCAAAATGCCCAAGATGGACGGCATTACGGCTGCAGAACACATCGCAAAGGCTCGGATCGCTCCCGTTGTCTTGCTCACTGCTTTCTCGCAGAAGGAACTCGTGGACCGGGCGCGTGACGCCGGCGCAATGGCATACGTTGTCAAACCATTCACTGCAGCTGACCTTGTTCCAGCGCTGGAAATCGCGCTGTCACGTCACGCTGAAATCACGGCTCTCGAAGCTGAGATTTCAGACCTCACAGACCGTTTTGAGACCCGCAAACTGGTGGAGCGGGCCAAGAGCCTGCTGATTTCAAACATGGGGCTGACGGAACCCGAAGCCTTCCGATGGATCCAGAAGACCTCGATGGACCGTCGCCTCACCATGCGTGAAGTCGCTGAAACGGTTCTCAACCAGATCGAAAAGAAGTAGATCAAAAAGAACTAGTTCGACCCACGTCGCAGGAAGTTCGTGATCCGCACGATCGACAAGAGGTTCCCGTCGTCGTCGGTCATGCGCACTTCGTGATTCATGATTGTGCGTCCCGCGTGAATAATCTCAGCGCGTCCATGCACGGTTCCTTCGCGTGCGGCACGTACGTGTGTCGCGTTGAGGTCAACACCCACCACGGGGCGCCCGTCGTTGCGGGCAAACGCATGCATCGAGGCCAGTGACTCGGCCAACACCACGTGGCCACCCCCGTGGAAGAGCCCCATGGGTTGCAAGTTTCCGGCCACTGGCATGGCTCCTTCAGCGAAGTCGAACCCGATCTTCGTCAACTTCATGCCTGTGCGCTTCATGATCGTGTCTTCGCCAATCTGGCCGACGTTCTCCAACACGGCGTCGAACTCTTCGGGGGTCATATCGGGTGTGAGCATTGGCATGGCAACTCCTTTGGGCCTGTGAGCTATCGTGAGAGTGTGAGCTCTCTACTTCTGATTGACGGACATTCTTTCGCTTACCGTGCCTATTTTGCGTTGCCTGCTGAAAACTTTTCCACTTCAACCGGGCAAACCACCAACGCAGTGTACGGCTTCCTCTCTATGTTGCTCACCGTGCTCGAAAATGAAAAACCTGACCACGTAGCGGTCGCTTTCGACCTCGGGCGGCAGACTTTCCGACTCGACGAATACCCCGAATACAAGGCCGGCCGGGCGCGCACACCGGAAGACTTCCCGGGCCAGGTTGACCTCATTCAGGACATGCTCCGCGCGCTCAACATCCCAGTCCTCACTCGGGAAGGCTTCGAAGCTGACGACATCCTGGCAACGCTTGCTCGGCAGGCATCAGACCGAGGTGTCACCACCCAAATCGCGTCCGGCGACAAGGATTCGTTCCAGCTGGCATCGGACACCGTGACGATTCTGTACCCTAAACGCGGGGTGACGGAGCTCAACCGATTTACTCCTCAAGCAGTTGAGGAGAAGTACGGTGTGACTCCCGCAAACTACCGTGGTCTGGCGGCACTGGTGGGGGAGAAAGCGGACAACCTTCCCGGTGTTCCCGGGGTGGGTGAAAAGACGGCAGCGAAGTGGCTGACGAAGTACGGCGACCTCAACGCGATCATTGACAATGCTGAAGACATTGGCGGAAAAGTCGGCGAAAAGCTTCGTG
>CABTZC010000225.1 GCA_902489185.1 uncultured Brevibacterium sp.
AGATCACCGTTGACATCGACGATGACGCTAAGCCTGGCGACAAGATTGTTGTGATTGTCAAGGACAAGGACGGCAACGAGATCGACCGCGTAGTCGTTGAGGTTGAAAAGCCTGGCGACAAGAAGCCTGACGCACCTGCTCCTGCTGACAAGCCGGACTGGAACGACGAGCGCGGTAACCCTGGCGACAACGTTGTGATCCCGAACGAAGGCGGACCCGTTGAAGACGGCACCACCGTTGAAACGGAAGGCCCTGGTAAGGCTGAAATCGACAAGGATGGCAACATCCGTGTCGAGATCGACAAGAACGCCAAGCCTGGTGACAAGATCAAGGTTGTTGTCAAGGACAAGGACGGCAAGGTGATTGACGAAGTCACCGTAACCGTCAACGATCCAAAGAAGACCGACGCCGAAAACTACCAGCCTAAGTGGAACGACGGCACCGTTAAGCCTGGTGACACCATCACCTTGCCAAACATCGGTGACAAGCTCCCGAACGGCACCACCCTTGAAATCAAGGGCAAGGACCTGCCAAACGGTTGGGGTGTACAGATCGGCAAGGATGGCACCATCAAGGTGACTGCCCCAAGCTGGGCAAAGCCAGGCGACAAGGTAACCATCCCAGTCCACGTCACCTACCCAGACGGATCCAGTGAAGTTGTCTACTTCACCGTTACCGTCACAGGCGACACGGACAACGGCGGAAGCAACGACAAGGGCGCGCCACTGCCACGCACCGGTGTAGAAGTTGGAGCAGCACTCGCTGCAGCAACCGCACTGATCGCCGGCGGTATCGCACTCATCGCACGCTCACGCCGTCGCAACAACTAAAAACCCACGGCATAAGCCGTAGGTAAAAAACCTTAGGGCGCTCCTCACACGAGGGGCGCCCTAAGCGCTTCCGACCACCCATACACTAAACACCATGGTTGCCAAACACGACCCACACGACGAACCATTCTTCCGCGAATGGAACACCCACAAACACCTCACACGATCCCGCACCAGATCAACCCAACTCCAACACGCACTCGGCCTCACCCGCACCCTCCCCACCCCAGCCATCCTCATCGTTGGCTCCAAAGGAAAAGGAACAGCAACAGCGGCAGCCACCTCGGCACTAGCAAAAAACGCCACCGTAGGTACCGTCACCAGCCCACCACTACGGCACAACCGCGAACGCATCCGCATCAACGGCCGCGCAATCAGCCACACCGAATACGCGCGGCTTTCCGAACTCGCGCACAACGCAATTGATGAACTTCCACCCGTCACCGACGGGTACCTGCCACCCTCCGGCATATACACACAAGTGGGCATCGCATACCTACTCCAACAGGGCGTCGACTACCTGGTTATCGAAGAAGGACTGGGCGGACTCAGCGACGACGTCTCCCTCTTTGACTACCCCACTATTGGCATCACACACATCTTCATGGAACACGGCGACATCCTGGGCAACTCCATCAGCGCGATCACCAACGACCTGCTAGGAACCATTACCCCCGCAACCACCAAAATCGTCACCCACTACAACCAGCCACAAGAAGTGTGGGACTACCTAGCGAGACACGAGCCTGAGACGCCAGAGCCAGAGCTGGTGCAAGCCTCAACGATGATCGCGACCAACCTGGAAATTGGGGCTCGCGCTGCCGCCACGCTCAGCGGACGATACGTGCCAATAGGTGAACAAGAACTCATACTCCCAGCACGCGCATCAACACACACGCCACTGCATTCTGACGCAATGTGGATGGTGGACGCCGGAATCAACCCAGAAGGCATCCAACACGCACTCACCCGGGCAACAGAAGAACTGGGCCACTTCCACGTGCTCGCCGGACTCCCTGACGTCAAAGACGTAGACGCGTGCCTAGAAGTGCTGGAACCATTCCCTGTCACATTTGTAGGTGCAGGCCGCGACTACCTGGACTATACCCACCTGGCCACACACGGGCCCGTACTCACGGTTGAAGACGCCTGCGAACAAGCGTTGGCGTCAGGGAAAAACATCCTCACCGTGGGCACCATGTCATTCGCCGGGGCAGTCCTTGAGTTCCTGGACGCCCCCACCCACTTCTGGTGGTAGGGGATCCGGGACACAACGGCCTGTTTTTGACGCCGCGTGACACACTGTTGCACGCATGTGACACCAAAAGACACGGTGTGACACCACCACCGGCACATGCACCACACTGAACCTAGCGTGGGCTCCACAGTCATTCACCTCTCAGACCAAGGAGCCCCCAATGTCACTCTCCAGCCTCCCAATCCTCGACCTCTCCCAAGCCGACGATCCACAGCGTGCCGACGAATTCCGTCGACAACTCCGCGACGTCACCCACTCAGTAGGGTTCTTCTACCTCACCGGGCACGGCATTCCGGCCTCGGACTTCAGCGAACTCTTGGAGACCGCCCAACGGTTCTTTGCCCTGCCGGAAGAAGACAAACTCAGTATCGAGAACACCAACTCGCCCCACTTCCGCGGCTACACCCGCGTGGGCGGGGAACGCACGCTGGGTAACGTGGACTGGCGCGAACAGATCGACATCGGCCCACACCGCGAACCCGTCGCGCAGCCGCTGCACACCTACGACCGGCTCACCGGCCCCAACCAGTACCCAGAAGCACTCCCAGAACTTAAGACCGTCACCGACTCCTGGCACGAAAAACTCACAGCGGTTGGCGAACGGTTGCTCTCAGAATGGGCACTCAGCCTGGGCCAGCCGGCAGACATTTTCGCCCAGGCCTTTGCCCATGACCCAGAGTCGTTCATCAAGATCATCCGCTACCCGGCACCTACCGTGACGTCCGTTGACGACAACTCAGAGGAAACAGCCGAGATCACTCAAGGAGTGGGTGAGCACCGTGACAGCGGTGTGCTCACCCTGCTCTATCCACAACCCGGCACCACCGGTTTGCAGGTGAACTACCAGGACACATGGATCGACGTAGAACCCATCGAAAACACGTTTGTGGTCAACATTGGAAAACTCCTCGAAGTGGCCACCGGCGGGTATCTGCGAGCAACCATCCACCGGGTCCTGCCCACGGCTCCCGGCCAAGACCGCATATCCGTTCCGTTCTTCTACAACCCGTCCCTGCGTGCCAGCCTCCCAGAACTCACACTGCCTGAAGAACTCGCCGCCCACGCACGCGGAGTAAGTGCTGACGAACGTGACGCACTCTACGCCGTCTACGGCGAAAACGCGCTGGAATCCCGACTCCGCTCCCACCCAAACGTCGCCGAGATTCACCACGCGGACCTCCTCAAAACTCCCGCACGTACCCACGCGAGCTGAGATGCCTGTGACCACACTGTCTGCATCAGCACCACTCGATACCCACACCTCGGGACGAACCTCGCTAGCCGGAACCTCGAAGCGGGAAACCGGCAAGCAACCCGAATCACGGCTCGCTCTGTCCTTCGAGGTCATGCCACCACGGAGCGCGGAACAACAGGAACGCTCAGGGGAACTACTCGAACTCCTCGCCTCCTATGACCCCGACTATGTGGCGGTCACCTCGGCGGTTCGAACCGGATGGTCAGCAGGAACCGCGGCGTTCATCTCGCAACTGTCAGCCACCACTCGCTTGCGCCCACTGGCCCACCTGGCATGCACCGCAGCGCCACGTGACGAACTGGTCACCTGGATCGAACGCTACATCGACTCAGGCGTGCGCGGGTTCCTGGCAATCCGCGGCGA
>CABTZC010000226.1 GCA_902489185.1 uncultured Brevibacterium sp.
CCCTGCACACCTGCAATTGCGAGCACCTCACCAGCGCGCACCTCAAAGGAAATGTCCTTGACCGCTGGGAACCCGGACTTGTCAAGCACCGTGAGGTCGTTCACGGCAAACTTCACGTCACCTGCTTGTGCATCCTGTTTGTCGGTTGTGAGGTGGACATCGCGCCCCACCATCAAACCTGCGAGTTCGGATTCGGTTGATTCGGGTGAAGCCGTGCCAACAACTTTTCCGCGTCGGATCACCGTGATAGCGTCAGCGACCGCGCGAACTTCGCGGAGTTTGTGGGTAATGAACACAATCGATGTGCCCTGGTCCTTGAGCTGACGCATAATCTCGATAAGTTCATCAGTTTCTTGTGGAGTGAGAACCGCCGTGGGCTCATCCAAAATCAAGACTTGAGCGTCGCGGGACAACGCTTTGATGATCTCTACTCGCTGTTGCGCTCCCACAGACAGGTCACCGATAACGGCATCCGGGTCAATGTCGAATCCGAACCGTTCGGAGATTTCACGCACCTTAGAACGAGCCTCGTCGAGGTTAAGAAGCCCCAATGACTTGGTTGGTTCGTAGCCCAGGGCAACAGACTCAGCAACCGTGAAAACGGGAATGAGCATGAAGTGCTGGTGCACCATTCCGATACCAGCTGCGACAGCATCGCCGGGGCCGGAGAATTTTACGGGTTTTCCATCCAGAAGGATCGTTCCTTCAGTGGGTTCATACAGCCCGTACAAGACGTTCATAAGCGTGGACTTACCCGCACCATTTTCACCAAGCAGAGCGTGAATCTGCCCGGGCTTGAGGGTGAGGTCAATCGAGTCGTTAGCCGTAAACGACCCAAATCGCTTAGTAATTCCTTGTAATTCAAGTTGCACGGTGTCTCCTCACAGGGCTCGAGCACAACGATACCCGGGCCGGAATGATTCCGGGCCGGGTATCGCTATGGAATTACTTGGTAGGTGCGTTCGGGGTTTCGATCTTGATCTTGCCGTCGATGATGTCCTGCTTAAGGGAGTCGATCTTCGACTTGAGATCATCATCAATCTTGCTTTCGAAGTCGTGGTAAGGAGCAAGCCCCACACCGTCGTTCTCCAGCGTTCCAACATACGGCTCAGATGAGAACTTGTCGTCCTTGGACTCAACAGTGGTGTCGTAGACAGCGTTCGAAATCTGCTTGACAACTGAAGTCAAAACACGGTCCTTGTAGTCCGGGATCGCTTCGTAACCGTCAGCGTCAACCCAGATGAGACGAGCTTTGTCGTTCTTAGCAACAGCAGCGGCTGCCCCCAGCCCAACAGGGCCAGCAACTGGCATGATGATGTCTGCACCCTGTGACAGGAACTGTTCTGTCAGGGCTTGACCCTGCGACTGGTTGTCGAAGTCACCAGAGAATGAACCCTTCTGAGCTTCCTTGTCCCAGCCCAGAAGCTTGACGTCTTTCTTATTGTCTTTGTTGTACTGCTTCACACCGTCAGCAAAGCCGTCCATGAAGATGGAGACCGAAGGAATCTGCATTCCACCGAACGTCGCTACTTTTCCAGTTTCCGTGGTTCCAGCTGCCAAGTAACCCGCCAAAAACGCTGCTTCTGCAGTGTTAAACAAAAGCGGCTTACCGTTCTCAACTTCAACGGGAGTTCCATCAGCTTCTGAGAAAGTGGAGTCGATAAGCGCGTAGTGAACGTCTTTGTTCTGTTTTGCAGAATCCGTAAGTGCCCCAGCAAGGTTGAAGCCCACTCCGTAAATGAGGTTGCATCCCTGCTGCACCATGTTGTCAACATTCTGGACGTAGTCGGAGTCGTCCTTTGACTCAGCTTCACCCTTCTGCAGACCAAATTCCTCGACTGCGCGGTCGAAACCGTCCTTGGAGGATTCGTTAAAGGAACGGTCATCCCAACCACCGGCATCAGACACGATGCAGGATTTGAAATCTGAGGACTTCTTATCACCCCCAGCTTCTTCCGGGGCCTGCCCACAAGCGGAAACAGCTAGTGCGGTAATAACTGAAATAGCGGTAATGGGAGCAAGAAACTTGCGCTTCACCTTTTCTCCTAAACACTTGGGCACATTCAAACCTTCACCCGTCAGGGTTACCAGCGCAGGCCACGTGCCACATTGGCGCAACTGGCAGACTCTATAACACCTCTAATAATAACCGATTCACCGAAAGGACACACCATGTTCACATATCCTTCAGAGTGAGACGAATATACCTTCTGACCAGGCATTGCTTATCATGGCTGTATGTTGCCTGATTCCCTGACTGAACTATTTGACATGACGGGGTCCGACGATTTCCCTTCACCAGGCACCAACGATGATGAACTCGCCGGACTCGCTTATGCCCTTATTCGCCAGAGCACCATTCTGCGCCTCGTGGGCGCCCGGTTCGCGCGAGACATTGATCTCAACCAAGCTGACTTCTACGTGCTCTTGTCGGTGATGACCGCGAGCGATCAAGACATCACCGTTACTCCGGGCTACGTTTCTGAACATCTTTCGCTTTCTGCATCGACCCTGACGTCGATCCTCGAGCGACTGGCCGACCGTGAGCTCATTGTCCGCGACCGCGATGCTGCCGACAAACGTCGCATCGTCCTGTATTACACAGAAAAAGCTGCGCACTTGGCCGTCGATTTTTACCGCCGCGTAGGACTCGCTCTGGAGCCTCTCACTCAGTCCCACCGTGACGAAATCGGCCATATGACAAACCACATCAACATGGTCGCTCAAACCCTCTGCAAGAGCGCGTAGAAACACAACTGGATTAACACACCGAACAGAAACGTGCCTCGGTTGAAACCAAACCCCCCGAGGCATTTCTCTATTCCAACTGCTCAGATAGCTCAAGCCACTGCAGTTCCAGCTCGTCCTTTTCTTCGAGCAGTTCATTGCGTGAAGCAGACAGCTCAGCCAGCCCTTCGAAGTCAGACTGGTCGTGCTTGGCAATCGTGCTATCCAGGCGCGCAACTTCACTGTCGATCCGCTCAAGTTTGCGCGTCACGGCCTGCACTTCCTTGGTGATTCGCCGGTGTTCAGCAGGGCTCAGCCCGCTTGCGTCCTCAGCGGGTTCCGTTCGTTTTTGCACTTGCCGAGGTGTGGCGTCCTCCCGCTGTTGCAGGGCAAAGTACTCATCGACTCCGCCAGGCAAGTGACGCACGTGCCCGCCGAGCACCGCGTACTGGTGGTCGGTGACGCGTTCCGTGAAGTAACGGTCGTGCGAAATGACGATGAGCGTGCCCGGCCACTGGTCGAGCAAATCTTCCATGGCAGCGAGCATGTCGGTGTCCATGTCGTTCGTGGGCTCGTCAAGAATCAGAACGTTGGGCTCATCCATGAGGACAATGAACAGCTGAAGCCTGCGCTTCTGACCACCTGAAAGGTCTTTCACCCGGGATTTAAGAACGCCACCCAGCCCCAACTTCTCAAGGAGCTGGCTGGGAGTCAGCTCCCCTTGCACGGTCTGCACTTCACGTTTGCGCCCCACGATTTCGCGCACGAAGTCGTCTTGCACATCGTCAAGTTCGCGCAGTTGCTGGTCAAGAAGGGCCACTCGCACGGTCTTACCGCGCTTAATTCTGCCCGAGGCGGGTTCAACTCGGCCGGTCAAAAGTCCTACCAGCGTAGATTTACCGGGGCCGTTGGCGCCCAAAATACCGATACGGGCACCCGGCCTCCCGAACCAGTCGGGGGGCCTGGTC
>CABTZC010000227.1 GCA_902489185.1 uncultured Brevibacterium sp.
ATGGGGGGTTAGGGGGTGGCCCCGGCGGCCGGGGTGAGTAGGTTACGGGTATGGTTGCGAACGCCATGCACAAGTCCCCCAGCCCCTACTTGCAATCCCACGCCCACCAGCCAGTGAACTGGCACATGTGGGGGTCGGAGGCCTTCGAACTGGCCCGTGAACGCAACGTGCCGGTGTTGGTGTCGATCGGCTACTCCACGTGTCACTGGTGCCATGTCATGGCGCGCGAATCCTTTTCTGATCCGGCCGTGGCGAAAGTGATCAATGACAACTTTGTGGCCATCAAAATCGACCGTGAAGAGTTGCCACATGTGGACGAGTTCTACATGAACGCGCTCCAAGCATTGCGCGGGCAGGGCGGGTGGCCACTCAACGCGTTCACCGACCACCGGGGTGTCCCGTTCTTCGCTGGCACCTACTTCCCGTCGCACACCGGCCGGGGCCTCCCCACTTTCATGCAAGTCCTCCAAGCGGTCAGAAATACGTGGCGTGACCAGCAAGAACAGATCAACGCCATCACCCACCGGCTACGCACCCAGCTGGAGGCGGTCGCGGACTCGACGACCGCCTCGGTCCCGGAAGGGGAACTTGCCAACCTCACTGCTGACAAGCCAGTCATCCCTGCCGAAGAACTCACCGCGTGGAGCGAACAACTGGCCGACCGCTTCGACCCGGTGGCCGGCGGGTTCGGCGGGGCTCCTAAGTTCCCACCGTCGATGGTCCTGCAGGCGCTCATGCAGCGAGCGGACTTCGACGACAACGCGCTGACCATGGTGCGTACCACGCTGCGCAACATCGTCGCTGGTGGTATGCGTGACCAGTTGCGCGGTGGGATCGCCCGGTACAGCACGGACGCGCAGTGGCACGTGCCGCACTTTGAAAAGATGCTCAGTGACAATGCTGCGTATTTGTCGGCAGTGTGTGCGTGGCTGGTGTGGGAGCAGGCGCGTGACCCGCACAGTGCACACACGGAGGTGGCCCGCGCCGAGGTCGTTGGAACCGCCCGCTTCCTCCTCACCGATATGCGCCTGCCCGGGGGTGGGCTGGCGACGGCGTTGGACGCGGATTCGCCGCTGGGCTCGGAGAGCGTGGAGGGTGCGTTCTACACGTTCACGCGCTCGCACATGGAGCAGGCATTGGCGGAGTCCGGGGTCGTGAGTGACTACTTCGCCCTGGTGGAGTTCCCACACAGTGGTTTTGAAGGTGGAGAGCCGCGGTGTGCGTTGATTGCGCCCGGGCGGGGTTCGAGTGGCAGTGCGGCTGTGCAGCCCGTGATTGAGCACCTGCGGACGTTGCAGGAGACGCGCACTCCACCTAAGCGGGATAACAAGCTGATCACGGAGGATGCCTGTAGGGCCGCGGTTGCGCTGGTGCGTGCAGGTCTGGTGCTGAGTGAGCCTGAGCTGGTGGACGCCGGTGCTGCCACGGTGCAGAGCGTGCTGGACAACAACCGGGCCGGCGAACAGTTGTTGCGGTCCACCACCGACGGGAAACCGGGGCCCAGTGATGCTGGGCTCGCCGATTACGCTGCACTGATCCGCGCCCTGCTGGAGCTGCATCAGGTGGTGGGGCTTGGGACGCATGAGCTGACCCGTGCGCGTTTGCTGCCTGTGATCGAGGAGTTGTTCGACACCGCGCGTGGACTGTTCGTGCGTGACGGGCATGTTCACGATCACGCACCGGACGCGCTGGTGCCCGCCTCGGGGGCGAACCCAGCTGATTCGGTGGCTCCGTGTGGCCGTACCGCGTTCGCCGAGGTGGCTCTCCTTCTGTCTGTTCTTTCACCGGAGGCTGGGGGAGGGGCAGCCCAGTTGGCGCGGGAGTTGCTTACTGTGGGTCGTCCGTTCATGCAGAGCACGCCCACAGCTGCCGGGTGGCAGGCGTATGTGGCGACGCGGATAAACGTGCCCCGGGTGAGCACCCGGGACCCGGAGTTGGCGCGGATTGCGTATGCGCATCCGTCTCAGCCCGTTGTGGGCACCAGCGATGATGCGGGGGCAGACCAGGCCGTGGTGTGCGTGGGCACCCGTTGCTTGCAACCGGTGACGGATGCCCACATGTTACGGGTTCAGTTGGACGAACTTGGCGCCCAGAACAGCCATTAGCCGCGCACAAACGCAGAGAGAGCCGCGACCATGTCGGCAATATCACTGACCGCGATCATTTCGCGGGCCGAATGCATACTCCACAAGGCTGCTCCCACATCCACCGTGGTCATACCCAAACGGGTGGCAGTGAGTGGCCCAATCGTGGAACCGCACGGCATGTTGTTGTTTGACACGAACTCCTGGTAGGCAACACCGGCGTCCTCGCACGCCTTGGCCCACACCGCAGCACCCACCGCGTCCGAGGCGTAGCGCTGCTGAGCATTGAGTTTTAAGAGTGGACCGCGCCCCAGAAGCGGGGTGATGCGTGGGTCGTGGTGCTCTGGATAGTTGGGGTGCACAGCGTGGCCCGTGTCCGAGCTGACGCACACAGAGCTGGCAAGACTGCGCATGTACGTGTCGTGTTCCTCTCCCTGATACCCCCAGGCTGAAGCCATGCCATACACAATGCGTTCAGTGATCTGAGCGAGCATGGGGCCACACGCACCGGACCGCGTCCCGGACCCCACTTCCTCATGGTCAAAGGCCGCAAGCACAGCGATGTCGGTGGGGTCGGTGAGCTTTTCAATCGCACACATTCCCGCGTGAACACTGACCAGGTTGTCCAGACGCGGAGAGGCAAGGAACTCGTTGTGCGCACCAAACAGTGCAGGCTCCTGGGCTGCGCACGTGTACACATCGTGGCCCAAGACGTCCTCCGGGTTGACCCCAGCGGACTGTGCCAACAGCTTCTCAAGCTCAACAGGCTCCAGTCCCACCACAGGTTGAGTGTGGCGCTGTTTATCCAGTTTGAGACCGTCGTTGACCCCGCGATCCAAGTGGATCGCCAACTGGGGAATACGCCCCACCGGTCCAGTCGACGCCAAAACGGTAGTGCCGTCACGCAAAGCAAGACGACCCGCGAACACCAGTTCGCGGTCCAACCACGAATTCAGTAGCGGCCCGCCGTAGATCTCCACACCCACTTGTGCGGCGCCTGCGTTGGTGAAGTCAGACTTTGGGGCAAGCTTGAACGCCGGTGAGTCCGTGTGCGCACCAATGACGCGAAAAACGGGAGCACCGCCAGCCTCTTCACCACCTGTGTTTTTCGCAACGTTTCCACCAGAAGTTTTTGGAAGCACAAACGCCATCACCGCACCGTCGCGGACAACCACGTAGCGTCCTCCCGGAACCAAATCCCAGGTCTGCGCTTCGTCAAGCACCTCAAAGCCCTGGCCAGTCAAGCGGTCCCGGACATGAGCGGCGGCGTGATACGACGACGGTGACGCTTTCACCACGCTCATGAGGTCGCGTGCGTAATCGTGTGCAAGTGTTTCAGTTGATTGAGTCATACGTATAGCCTAGTGAACCGTGATTGCTCAGCTTGTTCGCATCGTGGGGTGGACCTTCTTCCCCCTCGCTCTTTTAGCGAAACTGCCATTCGCCATGTCCGTGGTGGCAGTGATGACATCCGTGTCAGTAGTGACCCACAGCTACGGAATCGCGGGCATTGCCGCCGCGCTGGTTGGGGTAGGAACCGCCGTGTCCGGGCCCATTTATGGCA
>CABTZC010000228.1 GCA_902489185.1 uncultured Brevibacterium sp.
AGTCGTCGGGTTCGTACGGGTCTCCGTCGACGCCGGATATGATTCGCATGGACGGTGAGTTCTGGTACACCTGTCGTGCGTATTCTTTGGCAACGTTGTCGACTGCAGACGGGGTGCGAGGTGTGTGTAGTGTCATGGGTGTATGCTAACAAGCCGGTCCCCGCTTAGAGATGGACGCGTTGATAACTAAAGATTGTGAGGAGCAGAGGCCATATGAACCGTTTGTGGACGGGTAACTTCATTCTTGCGAGCTGTGTGAATTTCATCGCAGCCATGATGTTCTACCTGCTCATGACGTCGATGGCTTCATATGCGATCCGGGAGTTCGGTGCTGGTCAAGCGGTTGCCGGTTTTGCGAGTAGCTCTTTCATTCTGGGTGCGGTTTTCGCGCGTATGCTCGCTGGAAAGTACATGGATTTTGTGGGGCGAAAACGTCTTGCGCTTGTATCCATGATCGCGTTTGTGGCGCTGGGTGCAGCGTACATTCCCGTCGACAACATCGTGGTGCTCATCGTCATTCGTCTGCTCCATGGAGCCACGTTTGGGCTGAACAACACAGTGGTGTCCGCTGCGGTACAGACCATGATTCCAGCAGAACGCAGGGCCGAAGGCACCGGATATTTTGGTATGACCGTGTCCCTGGCGATGGCGTTAGGACCATTTGTCTCGGTTCTCATGTCTCAGACGTACGGAATGTTTTGGGTGTTTGTTGTCTGCGTTGTTCTTTCGAGCCTAGGCACAGTACTTACGTTGTTCCTGCAGATAGACGAACGCACTCCTACGCCGGAAGAACAGCGGCTCAAGTGGAATTTCCACGTCACATCGTTTATCGACCAGCGCTCAATTCCAATCGCCAGCATGATGGCACTGTGCGGGGTCGCAATCTCATTGGTGCTTTCGTTTCTTGAAAGCTATTCCCACACGATTGGGGCAGCGGCTGGAGCAAGCTGGTTCTTTGTGGTGATGGCAGCGTGTACGTTCACTTCACGCATGTTTGTGGGAAAGATTCAAGACCGGTTTGGCGACGACGTGGTGATCTACCCGATTTTCGTGTGTATGGCGATCGCGTACATCCTATTGGCTACGGCGCAGGGTTCGGGAATGGTTATTGCTGCGGCTGTGCCCCTAGGTTTTGGTTTTGGTTCCCTCATGCCGTGTGCGCAAGCGATTGTGGTGAACCAGTCCCCGGCGGCACGGTACGGGATCGCGGTGGCGACGTTCTTCATTTTCTTGGACACCGGAACGGGGCTGGGGCCCGTCCTCATCGGTGGTCTGGCGAACCTGTGGGGGCCTCGTTCGATGTACTGGGCAGCTGTTGTTCTGGTAGCGTGCGCCGCCATCGTGTATGTGATGACCACTCGGCGGCGCACACAGAAATAATTACGCGCGGTTCGACCAGGATCCGCGGGGTGTCTGGCGGACGTGACGGCGCGGGTCTGCCCACCGGCGCGGTTCTTCTTGGGCGTCGTTGTCGCTGGGTTGCAAGGCCACCAGAGCGGCTAGCGCCGCTTCTTTTGCCAGTGCCAGCTCCTCGGCCGCCGTCAGTGGTGGTCGCGTGGGGTAGTTGGTCATAGCGGAATGTTTCCGTGTTTGCGTTCAGGGCCACGTACGTGCTTGTTTCGCAGGGCCCGCAAGCTCCTGACAATCCGTTCGCGGGTCTCCCGAGGCGCGATGACAGCGTCAATGAACCCCGCCTCGGCAGCCTTGTAAGGGTTGAGAAGCTCATTCTCATAGTCGTCGATAAGCTTAGCGCGCAGGGCTTCGACGTCTTGACCTTCTTCACCAGCTGCTTTGAGCTTGCGGCGGTACACAATGTTGGCAGCACCCTGGGCTCCCATCACCGCGATCTGACCGCTTGGCCATGCCAGGTTGATGTCTGCTCCCAGCTGCTTGGACCCCATGACGCAGTACGCGCCTCCGTAAGCCTTGCGGGTAATGAGCGTGATGAGCGGAACGGTGGCTTCACCGTATGCGTAAATGAGTTTGGCGCCACGTCGAATGATTCCGCCCAGTTCCTGGTCGGTTCCGGGGAGGAATCCTGGCACGTCGACGAACGTGAGAATCGGCAGATTGAACGCGTCGCACAACCGGACGAAACGGGCGGCTTTTTCAGACGCATCGATGTCGAGGGTTCCTGCCAGCTGCATGGGTTGGTTCGCGATGATGCCCACCGAATGTCCTTCGACGCGGGCAAAAGCCGTCACCACGTTGGGCGCGAAGAGTTCAGAAACTTCTAGAACGTCTTCGTCGTCAACCACGGTACGTACGACATCAAGAATGTCATACGGGGTGGACGGGGAATCCGGCATGATCGCGTCAAGCGCGTAATCGTCCTCTGTGAGCTCCAGATCCGCTGGTTGCGGGTAGTGCGGAGCCGGGTCCATGTTGTTCTGCGGAAGGAACGACAACAAATCACGCACGTAGTCCAACGCATCGGCTTCGTCTTGAGCCAGGTAGTGGGCATTTCCTGAAACCGTGTTGTGGGTGCGTCCGCCGCCCAGTTCTTCGTGCCCAACCTCTTCACCTGTGACCGTCTTGATGACGTCTGGGCCAGTGATGTACATGTGGCTGGTTCCGTCGACCATGATTGTAAAGTCGGTGAGAGCCGGCGAGTACACGGCGCCTCCCGCTGAAGGGCCCATGATGAGGCTGATCTGGGGGATAACACCAGAAGACTGCACGTTCCAGTGGAAGATTTCGGCGAACAGAGCAATCGAAGCCACGCCTTCTTGAATGCGCGCTCCACCTGAGTCGTTAATCCCGATGATGGGGCACCCAAGTTTGAGAGCCAGCTTCTGAGTTTTAACGATCTTCTTACCGTTTGCTTCAGCCAGAGAACCACCCAGAACAGTGAAGTCGTGAGCGAACACCGCCACCGTACGACCAGCAATTGTCCCCAAACCACAAACCACGCCGTCACCGTCGGGGCGGTTCTTTTCCATTCCAAACGCGGTCGAGTCATGCCTGACGAATTCGTCGATTTCTTGGAACGTGCCTTCGTCGAGAAGAGCGTCGATACGTTCGCGGGCGGTTTGCTTCCCTCGTTTGTGTTGGTTGGCGACCGACCGTTCGTTGCCGGCGTGAGCTACACGTCGACGTTCGATAAATTCGGCCAACTTCGCCGCAGTGGTTTTTGCTGAACTCATATTCCCAGACTATCTGCAGGTGACCGGCCATTGTGTATGGGCACCAAAACAAAATACAGTTGAGTGGTGTCTACACATCATTTTCCTCTTGCATTCGAGCGTGCAGCGCACGCGTCTGGCTTCGAGCCTGCGCACGTGGTGTGGCCCGAATCAGTAGGGTCAACGAATGATGAGCTCGTATCCGAACTCATGCTCAACGCTGACGCGTGGCCCGATTTTTCCATCTACGGAACAGAATTCCAAAGCGCGGGAAAAGGGCGCTTGGATCGCCAGTGGACCGTTCAACCAGGCGAGGCGCTTACCTTTTCAACGGTGTTCAGGGCACAAACTCCGGAACACCTGGGGTGGGTTCCACTACTCACCGGATGGGCTGTGGCACAGGCAATTCGCGATGTCGGTGTGAACGCAACCGTCAAATGGCCCAATGATGTTTTGATCGAGGGCAAAAAAGTGTGTGGCATCCTGTGCCGGTACGTGTCAG
>CABTZC010000229.1 GCA_902489185.1 uncultured Brevibacterium sp.
CTTGTGGCTACGGATGAATTTTTCAGCGTCTTTGCCGAGCTTGTCACCTTTGACCTTGAAGATCAGAATTTTTCCGTCTTCACCCCGGGCATAACCCTTCACTTTGGAGTCTTTGGCAAGTTTGTCGCCGTTTGATTCAAACTTTGCACCCGCGACCGCGGCTTCCGTTGCGAATGACGCAGTTCCAGTCGTAGCCACGCCAGCGAACCCGACGGCTAGAGCGGCACCAAATGAGACTAGTCGCTTAGAAGGCGTTACACCCATACGGTTTTCTCCATATCTCAATCAATCGGTTGAGCTCTTACACACAACACATGATCTCTTTTCGGACTCGCCCATACTGTCATGCAAGTCACCTAAGGGGAAACTTGCGGTCATTTTGTTCACGCCATGATCTTTCACATGTGGACTGTTCGCAGACTTCACCTCACGACGTTACGGGCGGTACAGTTTTCCGACTTCCTTGCCGTTGTGATCTTTTACCGTCATCTGAGTGTCGTCGAACTCCACTTCGCGCCCTTCTGCCAACCATTCGTCAACGTCTGGGCAACCTCGGGCTGTAGTGGCGTAGTCCTCTAGTCTCGCAGCATTGCGACCTGGATTGCTATTGAGTGTGTACCGGGTGAAAATCCCGTTGCAGCCGGTCGTTCCTTTAACTGTTCCATCGTCAAAAAACTCAAGAAATGCGTCACCGTTATCCCGCTCTTCCCAGCGCCCGAGGATCCGGGACTGGTTAGTATCCGAACTCTCCGTGTCTTCGGTTCCGCCAAACTGGTTGCCGTTATTGCCTTGCGAGCAACCCGCTAAAAGTAAAATGCTGGAAATCAGCAAGACCCATACACCACGCATTTTCGACCCCTAACGCATCAGTGGACCTAAGCATATCGCTTAGGTCCACTGATGGTTTGAACTATTTCTTACTGTTGCTTGCGCTTGCGTGCAACAACTACCGCCCCTGCACCAGCTGCGACAAGGATCAAAGCAATTCCTGCCTGGAATCCAAGTTCCGCACCAGTACGTGGCATCGAGCCGTTAGCGTTGGAATCTTTCGATCCCTTGCCGTCGCCTTTATCGGACGAGCCGCCCTTGTCGCTGCCGTCGTCAGAGGAACCACCTTTGTCGGATCCGCCCTTGTCGTCACCACCCTTGCCATTGTCGACGTTTCCGCCGGACTCAGGTTCGTCTTCCTTGGGCTGTTCCGTCTTCATGATTTCAAGGTCACGCGTTCCAACCACCTTGCCGTTAGCGTCAACGAGCGAAACCTTGACGGTTCCAGGCTTCAGGCCAGCAGGCAGAGTGAAGGTTCCCGCACCGTTACCACCGTTGTCCGTCTTCACGGTCGCAACAGTTTCGTCGCCTACGCGGATACTGTAATCAGCTTCCGAGTTGTAGTGACCAAACATGTAACCGATCTTTTCACCTGCGTGCGCTTTCGACGTTGAGGTCGAGAATGACGACTCGCGGAACGTTTGAACCTTGCAACGGGTCTTAAACGTAACAGTGTTACCCAGGTCGTCCTTAGCAGTGTCAGGCTTCTTAAGCTTTGCACCAAAGTCACCGTCTTCTGGAACAGTCCCCTTCTTAAAGAAGTCGTTCACCGTTTCGTCAACACAGATCTTCTCTTCGTCACCGGAGATGAATGAGGTGTGCGAAGCACCCGAAACACTCAGCAGGGTTCCGTCGATCAGACGCGCGAGCTTCACACCCGAGTCGTACGGAGTAGCCGAGTCATGCGACGTCGAGATCACCAGAATGTTCGGAACCTTTGTCAGTTTTTCAGGACCAGGCAAGGTTCCCTTGAACTTCCAGAAGTCACAGTAGTCGTACACACCGGGAGCAACAGTTGCAGCCTGGAACGGAGCAGCGTCGTCATACGCCTGAGCGAAACGACGGAGCAGGTCTTTCGAAGGCATGTCGCCCTTCGAGTTCGAGTCGGTGCAACGAATGTTGGTGAACGCCTGCAACATCGGCTCGTAGTGGCCTTCTTCGTCGCGATCCATGTACTGGTCCGCCAGAATCATCAGACCACCGGCAGACTTTCCAGCCTTCAGTTCGTTCAGAGCAACGTTGAGCTGCGACCACAGTGATTCGGAGTACAGCGCCTGGAATACGCCCTGACGTCCGTCGGCAAATGACACCATACGGTTGTCGTTTGGCTGTCCGGTGGGAAGACCCTTACCGTCGTTTGCCTTCTCCAAGGTCTGCAGGAGCTTAGCGTTCGCTTCAGTGAGTTTCTTGGTGTCAGTGATTCCGTCACCCAAAGCACACGAGAACGGCTGATCTGCAAGTTCGGTTTCCGCAAACTCTGACCACAGCTCACCGTAGGTCTTGCCTTCTGCACCCTTCTCGGAGCAGTCCAGCGCGAACTGTTCGAATGTGCCTTGGAATCCGGCACCCTGTGCAATCGTGTCCTTCTGGTCGTCGGTGAAGTCCGAGTCATCGTCAGGAGCCGTGCCCGCGACCTTCTTGGCGAGGTAACGGTCAGAACGCTGGTTGATCTTCTTCAACGAGTCGATTGCAGCCTGGTCCACGTTACCTGGGTCAACAACACCGTCGAGAACCAGTTTCCCAACATTCGCGCCGTACTTCTGTGCGTAGACGTAACCCAGGCGGGTTCCATATGAGAACCCAACATAGTTGAGCTTGTCGTCACCAGTGATCGAACGAAGCAGGTCCAGGTCGCCAACAGCGTCCCAGGTTCCCAAGTGCTTGATGACGTCTTCCTGAGTGGCCTTGCCCAGGTCGAAGAGCTTTCCGGTGTTACTGAAGCAGTCTTCTGCGTATCGTTCGGCGCGGTCGTTCAAATCCTTTTCAGCCGAGTCAAGGTCCATTCCGAACGAGTTTGATTCGCGGTCCTCATCGATCTGTTTGTCAGACGAGCACTGCGAGAACGGCATAGAAGAGCCAGTTCCACGCGGGTCGAAACCAACCATGTCGAAATCTTCTGCCAGTTCAGGGTCGAACTTTGCGCCCGCCACTGACATGGTCATACCGGATCCGCCTGGACCACCTGGGTTCCACATGACCGAACCCTTGGATTTGGTTGGGGTGAAGTTACCGTTTTCGTCAAGCTTCCCCGACTTGACCTTCATGACCGCAATTGCGATGTTGCCCTTGCTGGCGTCCTTCGCATCGATCGGTGCGATCATGTAACCACATTCGGCCTTACGCCCAACGACATCTTCGTACGTTCTGTAGCCCAGTGCTTCACAGTTTTCGGGTGAGAAGTCGACCTTTTGGTTGTAGTACTTCTCAAGTCCAGAAGCAATGTTTCCGGCACCCTTGCCGCCTGCTTTTGGTTCGGTGATTTTGTACTTTCCGTCACCGTCGGGATCGAACATTTTCTTAGCAAGCTCTGGGTAGTACTTGTCTAGAGCATCGTCAGCCGGAGCTTCTTCTTTGACGGCAGTGGCTGACTGTTCAGCCGCGCCCTCAGCGTCAGAGTCGGTCGGGGTTTCGGCTGGTTCCGCTCCCGAGGTGGACTCAGGAGCCGCCGTCTCTTCCGGCGCGCGGGGCTCGGCGAGCTCCTGTGCTTCTTCGGAAACACCTGGAGTGTGCGCAGCTTCCGTAGCCGAATCTTGCTTCGGCGAATCTTCTGTGGGCTGTGCC
>CABTZC010000230.1 GCA_902489185.1 uncultured Brevibacterium sp.
CAAGCCACTTTCGGATGAACCGGGCAACGGCATGCATACCCACATGTCACTTTTTGAGGGCGACGACAACGCATTCTATGAACCGGGTGCACGGTATCAGTTGTCAAAAATTGGGCGACAGTTCGTCGCCGGAATTCTGAAACACGCACCAGAGTTCTGTGCCGTAACAAACCAGTACGTGAACTCGTATAAGCGTTTGTGGACGGGGCACGAGGCTCCCAGCTTCATTTGTTGGGGGCACCGCAACCGGTCTGCCTTGGTCCGTGTTCCGCAGTACAAGTCTGGAAAGTCCTCTTCAGCGCGTATCGAATACCGGGGGATGGACTCTTCGGCTAATCCATACCTTGCATACTCAGTTCTGTTGGCTGCTGGCCTCAAGGGAATTGAGGAAGAGTACGTTCTTCCCGTTGAAGCAGAAGACGACGTGTGGCAACTGTCAAATAACGAACGGCGCGCTTTGGGTATTGAACCGCTCCCGGCCAGCCTGTCGCACGCGGTACACAACATGGAACAAAGTGAACTCGTCGCTGAGACATTGGGCGAAGAAGTATTTGATTTCTTCTTAAAGAACAAACGTGAAGAGTGGTCTGCGTACCGGGCTCAAGTAACACAGTTTGAGTTGTCGCGTCACTTTAATTCCTTGTAATGCGTAGAAAAGACCCCGCCCGGCAGCGCAGTCGAGCGCTTGAGCGTACCAAGCGGTTTCTGGGCCAGTTCGATGAAATGCTTGGTACGCAATTGTCGGCTGACCCAGAAGGCGCGCTCATCGATGCGGCCGACAGGGAGACAGCTGCGTTGGGTCTTGTGCGAATCGCAGAAGCATGCCGGGACAACGAGCTGGATCTTCACCAACTCCTCGATGAGTCGCCCGTCCTTCTCAGACGTCTGATCATTGTGTCAGGTGGCTCAGAAGCCACGGTCGATCATTTAGTTCGCTGGCCGCAGGTGATCTGCACGTTGGCACATGAACCTGACTTCATTGGTTCACAAGCGTCATCACCAGAAGAGTTGGAAGCCGCGTTCGCGAAGGCGATTGAGTCACAAAGCAGCGTGCTGACCGGGGATGAGGGGATTACTGCGATCCGTCGCACGTACAGGGATTTGGTGACCCGCCTAGTTGTGCAAGATCTTGAGCATCCACGCCCTGAGGATATTGTCGAAGATGTCACCCGGATTCTTGCTGATTTGGCTGCCGCGGTCTTTCAGGCCGCGTATAAGATCGCCGAGGTCGAACGAGGTGACCGTCTTCGTGCCCGTATCGCTGTTATCGCAATGGGCAAATGCGGTGCCCGCGAACTTAACTATGTGAGCGATGTCGATGTCGTTTTTGCATATGCGCCACGTGCAGGAGAAGAACTCGACGCTGAGGTTCGTTCCCAGGCAACGGATCTGGCCACCAGAGTCACGGAGCTCATTTCTGGAAGCGCTCATGAGCCGGCGCTGTGGGAAATTGACACAGCTCTACGCCCGGAAGGTAAATCGGGTGCACTCGTTCGCACGATCGACGAGTTCGTGCAATATTACGCGAAAGTTGCTCATAACTGGGAGTTCCAAGCGCTTTTAAAAGCTCGCCCGATCGCTGGCTGCCCGGAGTTGTGTGAGCAGTTTGAGGACCAAGTTTCACCGTTTGTGTGGACGGCTGGGGCTCGTTCGGGGTTCATTTCTGAAGTGCGAGCAATGCGACGACGCGTTGTGTCTCTTATACCTAAGGACGAGGTCAACAGGCACATTAAGCTAGGTCCAGGGGGCTTACGTGACGTCGAATTCACCGTGCAACTCTTGCAACTGGTCCACGGGCCACATGATGAAGATCTCAGAGTGCGTTCTACCGGTGGCGCCCTACGCATTTTAAGTTCGCACAACTATGTGGCCTCTCATGAGGTGCACACGCTGGCTGTCGCATACAGGTTTATGCGGGTCGTAGAGCACCGGCTGCAGATTCCGCGCATGGCTCGCGAAGCAGTGCTTCCCGAGCGCAAGGACAAGCTTAGGGCGTTGGCTCGTAGTGTGTACCCTGTTGAGCAGCGCAGTGTCGACCGTTTGCAGAATGAACTATCCGGACACATGCGAGCGGTGAAAGCACTGCACAAGCAGATCTTTTACCGACCTATCCTTGATGCAGCAACCGGTAGCGCGCATATGTCAACGGTGAGTGAGTCAGCGGCACGTGACCGGTTGATCGCTTTCGGCTACCAGGACCCGGCAGCTGCCATGCGGCATATTCGCGCGCTTTCGACTGGTTTGAACCGCGTCGCATATGTTCAGCGTCAGGTCTTGCCCGCTCTCTTGGATTGGTTTTCCCGAGGTGTCGACCCCGATGCTGGTTTAGTTGCTTTTCGGCGGTTGTCAGAAGGCCTGTCTCACACCACGTGGTACTTAGCCATGTTGCGCGACTCCGGTGTAGCCGTAAAAAATATGGCCCGTGTCTTGTCGCTTTCCCGTTTTGCCTCTGATCTGCTGATTTCACATCCTCAGTCGGTTCAGTGGTTAGGCAACAACGAACGGTTACAACCGTGTGAGCCGGAAGCGTTAGATACCCGGATGCGTGAGCGGAGTCGCAGGCGCGACGACGGCGTGGCTGCAATTCGCAAGGTGTATGGCGAGGAAGTTCTGCGCACGTCTTTGGCGGACACTTTGGGTCTCTACGACGTGGGCACGGTGATGACAGCGTTGACGAACGCCATGGACATCACGGTGCACCAAGCACTGCTGCATGTGCGTATGCGACTCGATGCTATGTCCGGGATTGACGACTACCAGTTCTCCATCATTGCCATGGGACGTTTGGGGGGTGGGGAGATCGGTTACTATTCGGATGCCGATGTCATGTTTGTCTACGAACCCGGTGAGACTTTAACGCCAGCCCAGCGCGAAGCCCTTCCGTCTCACGCTAAGCAGATAGCGCTCACCGTGACATCTGAACTGGAAGCAAGATCAGCCGAACCCGTTGTCGACATCGACGCTGATCTTCGGCCAGAAGGTAAGTCTGGCCCGTTGGTTCGCACACTCACGTCGTACGCAAACTATTACTCCACTTGGTCGGAACCGTGGGAAGCACAAGCGTTGCTGCGTGCCCGTCCCATTGCCGGTGACCACCGCTTGGGCACAGCATTCACCGATCTGATCGACCCGCTCCGGTACCCCAGAGAGGTCCCAGAGTCTTCAATCATGCAGATGCGCCGCTTGAAAGCGCGTATGGAGAGTGAGCGGCTTCCCCGAGGTGGTGACAAGAAACGGCATCTGAAGTTAGGTACCGGTGGGTTGAGCGACGTTGAGTGGACAGTCCAAATGTTGCAACTCCAACACGCTCACACACACCCAGAACTCCGCACTACGTCGACGCTTGATGCACTGCACGCTGCGACTGACAAGAAACTCATCGACAAAGACTCCGCTCACAAACTCGAGGAAGCGTGGATAATCGCATCACGCGTGCGCAGCGCTGCTGTTCTGTACAAGGGACGCGGCTCGGATTCTCTTCCTACCGACGAAACCGAACTCGAAGCAATCGCTCTACTCTTAGGGTACGAGCCTGGTGGCGGGTACCAACTTGTCGACGACTACCTGGGAGCGACCCGCCGA
>CABTZC010000231.1 GCA_902489185.1 uncultured Brevibacterium sp.
CCTTGTGCTTCAAACGTGTCACCGCGCAGAATCCGCTTGGCACCCGTCTGTGACAGGGCAGACCTACTGGCAATCACCTCGGCGCGTTTCCGCGCGGCAGCCAACGGATCTTCCGCAACTTGGTGGAAGAATCCCAGCTGGTTCATCTGATCGAAATCGACGATCTCAGCTGATAAAAGGATGTAGCGCGCCCACGACGTACCAAGGATTTCCGCGAGGCGCTTGGTGGGCCCCGGAGGGTACACAAGGCCCAAACGGGCCGCCGTCACACCATAGATTGAGCCCGGCTTCGCAATGCGCACATCGCAGGCAGCCGCGATTTCAGTTCCGCCACCCACACAGTTGCCTTCAATCGCAGCGATCGTGGGAATGTCCATGCTGGCAATAGCTTCTTCGGCCTGGGAGTTTGTCTCCCAGAACTCTTCCAGGGGCACATTGAGGTCTTTGATGTCCGAACCCGCAGAAAAGTGCCCGCCCGCACCCGTAAAGATGAGCACGTCGACATTCGGGTCAGTGTCAATTGCTTTCGCTAACCCGGGCAAGGCCTTCCACATTTCCCGCGACAGGGCGTTGCGCTTTTCGACACGCGAAATTGTCAGAACAGCGATGCGGTTTTCAACGCTGTACTCAAAACCAGGGACGAGCGGAACATCGTGCGTCATGGCGTCTCCTCGGACAGGGGCCTGCTGTGGCCAGGGATGTGGAAGTAGCTCTTACGCCACGAGGCGGAGACCTGGGTAGATCTCCGCCTCGTTGCGTTTAGGGTTTTAGCGTTCTGTTGGAACTTCGCGCTGAGCTTCACCGTGGTATGCACTCAGCGGACGGATCAGCGCGTTGTTCGCGTGCTGTTCCATGATGTGTGCGGTCCAACCGGTGATTCGGCTCATCACGAAGATGGGCGTGAATTGTGGGGTGTCGAAGCCCATGAGGTGGTATGCAGGACCCGATGGGTAGTCGAGATTCGGGTAAATGCCCTTACGGCCCACGAAGTCCTCTTCGAACGTGTTGTACAGGTCCAGAAGGTCGTTAGCGCCCTTGACCTTGACCATGTCTTCGAACGCTGCGCGCATGGTTGGAACGCGCGAGTCGCCGTTCTTGTAAACACGGTGTCCGAATCCCATGATCTTTTCTTTGTTGGCAAGCGCGTTGTCGATCCACGCGGATGCCTTGTCTGCGGTTCCCACTTCTTCGAGCATCGCCATAACCGCTTCGTTGGCACCACCGTGCAGAGGTCCCTTGAGGGCGCCCACGGCACCGGCAACTGCAGAGTGCAGGTCCGAGGTGGTGGAAGCGATCACGCGAGCAGTAAAGGTGGATGCGTTGAAGGAGTGCTCTGCGTACAGGATCATCGAGATGTCGAAGCAGCGCACAACTTCGTCGGCTGGAACTTCGTCAAACACCATCTTGAAGAAGTTCGCCGCGTAGCTCAGGTCGCTGGTAGGTGCGACCGGGTCCAGGCCGTGACGACGACGGTGGTCGATTGCCACGATGGTTGGCAGCTGGGCGTACAGGCGCTCTGCCTTTGCCTGGTTGGCTTCTGGCGAGTTGTCTTCGGCCTGTTCATCAACAGCACCCAGGTATGACACGGCCGTCTGAACAACATGCATGGGGTGGGTGTCCTTGGGCAGGCCCAAGATGATGTCAACGAGCTTCTGGTCGATTGCGCGCTGGCCGCGTTCGCGGGCAACGAACTCTTCGAGCTGCTTGGCGTCAGGCAGTTCGCCGTTCCAAATCAGGTAGGCGACTTCTTCAAACGAGCAGTTCGCTGCGAGTTCTTGAACCGGGTAACCACGGTAGGTCAGCGAGTTGGTTTCCTGAACGACTTTGGATACAGCGGTGCTGTCGACGACGACGCCGGCGAGCCCCTTCTTAATGTCTTCGGTCATGAGTGGTTCTCCTGTGAAAAGTTGAATACGGCGGCGTCAAATTCGTTGTAGGCAGCGTAGTCAATCGTGTCGTAGAGGTCTGCACGCGTCTGCATTCCCTCCACCAACGATTCCTGCGTTCCTTCGCGACGGATCACTTCAAGGCCACGTTTAATGGCTCCCATAGCGATTCGTAGCGTGGTCACCGGGTAGATCACCAGTTTCACGCCTGCGTTTGCAAGCTGTTCTGTGGTGAACAGTTCGCTCTTCCCAAATTCGGTCATGTTCGCAAGGATCGGAACATCCAGAGCGTTTGCCATAGCTTCAAATTCGCCAAGGTCCTTCATCGCTTCAGGGAAGATGAGGTCGGCGCCAGCGTCGGCGTATGCCTTCGCACGGTCGATTGCCGCGTCCAAACCTTCTTTAGCGCGCGAATCGGTGCGCGCGCACAGGACGAAGTTCGAGTCACGACGACCCTTGACGGCGGCGGAGATTCGCTTGACCATTTCTGCGGTCGAAACGACTTCCTTCCCATCCAAGTGGCCACAACGCTTGGGGTTGACCTGGTCTTCCAAGTGCATCCCTGCAACGCCTGCATCTTCAAATTCTTGAACGGTACGAGCGACATTCATCGCTTCGCCCCATCCGGTGTCAGCGTCGATGAAGGTAGGCAGGTTCGTCACTCGCGAGATATTGCGCCCGTGGTCAACGACCTCGGTCAGCGTTGTCAACCCAATGTCAGGAAGACCCTGGGCTGCCGAGAACGCGCCACCAGAAATGTAGACGCCTTCAAAGCCAGCCTGTTCAACGAGCTGGGCGTTGATGGGGTTGATTGCGCCTGGGAACTGGACCAGCTTGTCACCGGCCAGCAGCTCCCGGAACTTCTCACGACGAACGTGAGCGGGAGTCTGTGCACCTAGCATTAGAAAATACCCTTCGATGTGATTTCGTCTGCCCCGTCAACCACGAAGTTAAGCTGGCGAACTTCGTCAGCGCTCAAGTTTGGCAGGTTTTCAGCGAGTTCGAGGAAGCGGTTCTGCTCAGCTTCCGAAACGATGCCTTCTGCAAGCGTGCGGAACTTCTGCACGTAGTTTTCGCGCACGAACGGACGAGCACCGTTGGGGTGAGCGTCAGCAACAGCGATTTCGTCGACCTTGGTGGAGCCGTCCTTGAACACAATTTCGACACGTCCACCGAACGCCAGTTCGTTCGGGTCGGTGGAGTGGTAGCGGCGGGTCCACTCTGGGTCTTCGCGAGTTTCGATCTTGTGCCACAGTTCGACGGTTTCTGGGCGTCCTGCACGCTCAGGTGCGTAGGACTTTTCGTGGTGCCAGCCCTGGTCTTCCATAGCGACCGCGAAGATGTACATGATCGAGTGGTCGAGCGTTTCACGCGACGCCTTTGGATCCATCTTCTGTGGGTCGTTCGCACCGGTACCAATCACGTTGTGCGTGTGGTGTGAGGTGTGGATGGTGATCTTTTCGATCTGCGACAGGTCATCGATTTCGCGGCCCATCTTGCGTGCCAAGTCGATAAGTGCCTGTGCCTGGTATTCCGCGGAGTGTTCCTTGGTGTAGGTGTCCAGGATCGCGCGCTTCGATTCGCCTGCGCCCGGCAGTGGAACGGTGTAGCGAGCTTCAGGACCGGAAAGGATCCATGCGATAACGCCGTCTTCACCTTCGTAGATGGGGCTTGGAGCGCCTTC
>CABTZC010000232.1 GCA_902489185.1 uncultured Brevibacterium sp.
ATGCGAGAGGCGCCACTAACCCACAAAAGCCAAAACAGCGCGATTGCTACGCCACCAATAGCGTAACTACCCACATCGCCCAGGAACGCGCGTGCTGGGGACTTATTGATTGGAAGGAAAGCGACCGCAGCTCCAGCTAATGATGCTGCGACTACCGCTAACAAGGTCTGGCTTGTGATAACCGCAATGACTGCGTACCACAGCCCAATCAAAGCGGCCCACCCCGTGATGAGAGTATTCACACCGTCCATAAAGTTAATTGCGTTTACGGAAAGTACGACGGACACGGCGATCGCGAATACAACAGACCAGCCCCATGGAGAAAGGACAAACACGAGGAAACCGAAGAGTAGCCCCAAGACGATTTGAAAGAACAAACGCGTCGTTGCTGAGAACGAATCGAGGTCATCAGCCAGCCCCACTGCCCCGCACACAACAGCGGCGGCAAGTGCCATGCTTGCAACCACCCAGCCGAGTCCCAATGGTTCATCGAAAAGCGAATGAACCAAAACAGAAGTCACACCGCCCACCAGGTACCCGGCTATCACTCCAATTCCGCCGCCACGGACCACAGGGGTGTCGTGAGACGACCGTGCAGTGGGGTGATCAAGGACTGCGTGCCGTTGCAAACCGGGAATTACAAGAAAATAATTGACCACGTAGCCCAGAACTAACGCGACACCAAACCCAAGGATGAGTGTCACTGTTCGCCCTCATCTTGCTTAGCAATCAATTCTTCCAAAGGCAGTGGAGATGTTGGCGGCTGTGACGACGGGTTCAGTACATTCGCTTGTGCGTCAGACTTGCATTCGCTTTGATGTATCAGTGACAAAAGTTGCGTACGCAGCTCGGCATCGCGTCGGTGACCTGCTAACCGCCCTTCAGCGACGATAGAACGAACGTGCTCTAACGAGATTGGAGAAATAGACACCTGAGAAATTAGCGGATGACCGGGTCTATTATCCAGCTCTCCTGTAGCCAGCCTCACTTCCTCAGCTTTCTCCCCATCGCGCAAGCCTGTGTAGACGATTTCGATGTCATCACGTCCGGATAAGGCGATGACACGTTTAGCTAAATCCTCTATGAGAACAGGTTCACCCATATCGAGAACGAGAGTTTCACCGGGGTTGCCCAAGGCGCCGGCTTGCAGCACCAAGTCACATGCTTCGGTGGCTGCCATGAAGTAGCGTTTGACTCCAGGAGCTGTCACTGTGACAGGCCCGCCTGCTTGCACTTGAGCAACAAATGTACCCAATACAGAACCGCGTGACCCAAGCACATTTCCAAAACGCACTGACATGTACCTTCGGCCGGTCTGTCGCGCTACCTCGGCGACCGCTCTTTCTGTTAGGTATTTTGAGGCTCCTAGCACTGAGGACGCGTCAGCCGCCTTGTCAGTAGAAATATGAACGAAACTTTCGACGTCATTTTCGACTGCAGCGTCGAGTAATGACAAGCTTGCACCGACGTTCGTCTTAACAGCCTCGTCTGGAAAACGTTCAAGAAACGTCAGGTGTTTCAAAGCCGCTGCGTGAAAAATAATGTCTGGTTTAACTTCTGCCACCATTGATCGGACGAAATGCCCATCGCGTAGATCGCCAAGAATCAAATCGTCACTTGTTAGAAGGGCTGATCCCTCAAGAATCAGCTGTGTCGAGTGAAGACCACTTTCGTCACGGTCGGTCATCACCACACGTTTTGGCGCGTACTTGACCAACTGTTTACACAAAACCGACCCGATTGATCCACCGGCTCCCGTGACGAGGATGGTCTTTCCCGTTAAGTAGTCAGCGATTTCGTCGACGTTTGTGTTGATCGGCTGACGCCCGACCAGGTCATCGAACTCAATGCTTCGGAAAAAACCGGGACGCGACATTATGGAGCTGATCTGATTCATTGTCTGTCGCCGTTGGTCCTCTGCACGTAAATGTGGCAACACGCGCAGATCAACCTCTCTGGCACTTGTCTCTTTGACAATGCTGTCGACTTTGTCAGAGGGAAGGGAGTTCGACGCCAAAACAACTAAATCAGGTTTCATGTCATCGAGCAGTTCAGGTAATGCCGTTATAGCCCCTAGAACACGCACGCCTTCAATGCGTAGATGGCGTTTTGCCTTGTCATCGTCAAGGAAACCGACCGCCACAAACTCTTCCCGGGGGTCTTCGGCAATCATCCGATACGCCGTGCGCCCGTGTACACCCGCACCGATGATAAGAGCCTTTTTTGCACGGTTATTCTGAATGCGACGCCGCTGAGTCCACGCAGTATCGAGCCACGACAGCGTCCCGATTGCAACAATTGTGAGCGCCCCAGCTGTCAGTGGCACACTGAGCGGAATCTCTAGTTGGAACCATGGAAGCAAGAAGGCTAAGTAGAGGAGTCCTGTAGCGATTGCGGTCAATGAACCGATTGCCATCAGTTCATCGCCTGAAGCTTTCCAAAAGCGGCCGCGGTAGACGGTCAAAGGGCCGATGAGAGCAAAAAACAGAAACCCACACATTGCGGCAATAAAAATGTGCGTGTAGTTAGGTGTAGTGACACTGAAGTCATAGCGGACCATCGCGGCGACCCACACTGCCACCGCATACACGAGGCCGTCTCGAAGAGCTCGGACAACCGCCTGCTTGACGGTACGAAGAGACCGCACAGGGAAATTTGTCCCAGTTGGCTCGGGTTGGCTGGGGGAAGCTATGGCTTGGTCCTTACTCACAAACAAATGAAACCTGCGAAACCAGTATAGTTCTCAATCCCCAACTATTCGCCGAAGTTCATCCACCAGAGATTCGTATGTCTGTGCATCGTAGTGATAGGGAGCCGCACCCCACTTATGGTCGCGGGCGCTTCTGACTTCCTCGGGTCCTCTTCGAATCACAAAATCCGTCAGTGTGCTCGCGAACTCGAAGTAGCGCGCAAAGGAGCCATTAGCTTCAGCCACATGCTGGTGACGAGCGTCAACATCGGGCAGTGTCGAATCGAATAGATCATTGGTTACACTCCAAATCGCCCGCCCTGACACTATCCCAGTTCGCGCGTTTGCCCAGTTTCGTTTAAAGGTTCGAACGAGTCGGCCCGCTTTTCTTCGGTTGTATGACGACCAACGTTCATCATCGAACGTATCCGCCCAGGCAACATCCATGAGAACCGTTGGTACTTCCATCGCCTTGAGATCGGCAATATTTAACGCGAACCCCCGCTTCCATAGGTCGAAATGCTCATCCGACCCGAACTCGATGAAACGGTAGCTTTTTTGACGGGCTAGCTCGTCGATTCCGAGCTTAAACGCTTCGATCGAGTTCGTGAGGAAACGCCCCTCCTGGTCAGCCCAAACGCCACGACGCTCGTCGACAAGGTCGATCAGAATAAGGTTGAGATTAGCCCCTTTCAATCTCTCCACCGCATCAGCGCGTGTATCACTTAGATACGATTTTCGTTGGAACTGAGACTCAAGCACGGAACCCGTTGGCGCGTGGTCTCGCATTGGATTCAACCGACATATTGAGGACTGTCGCGCCACGTAGACGCGGGGGTCACATTCTTCCCAATACTCACACGTATCGCGAGAAAC
>CABTZC010000233.1 GCA_902489185.1 uncultured Brevibacterium sp.
GGAAAAACACGCCACTTCGGCTGCGGAATCCATGAAGAACGACCCCGCACGCCGGTGCTCACCAGCAAAGTCCTCCTGCCAGTCCCGCCACGGAAGATTCCGAAACTCATCGGCAATCCCGCGCTCAACAAGCGACAACCCGCGCATGACCACCTGACGCAAATGACGCACAGCCTCCGCACCAGAACGCGCACCCAAGGGTGCGTACGGAACGCGCGCACACGGAAACACATCCACATTGCCCTCCGCATGAACCACCAACACCGCGCGAGACTCGCCGGACACCTCGGCGACAATTACGGCAGGTGCCTGCGCAACCACGCGACTGTGCGCCCTGGACACCTGCGGAACCGTCAACGTGAGCGCCGGATGAATCAACTCCGTGCGAAACCGATCAAAGCCACATTCCCTGGCTGCGGACGCCCACAACAGCAGGCCAGTGTTGGACTCACCAAGCACCGAATCATCGTTGATCACCGGCACCTCAAACCCGGCGTCGTGGAAGATCGTCGCCACCGAATCGGGTGGGATCGCGTGTGCAACGCACGCATTAAGGGCGGTGGCAACATGAACAGTGTGGAAAACTCTCTGATTGTGCACACGCACAGATTACCCGTGGGGTAGGGTTTGACATATGAGCGAAGTGCTGAGCTTAGAAGATGTTGTTGTCCGCCGTGGCGCCCACTACCTGTTGGACGGACTGAGCCTGTCAGTATCTGAAGGACAGCACTGGGTGGTTTTAGGTCCCAACGGTGCTGGGAAGACAACGCTGTTGGAAATCGCTTCGGGGCGACTGCACCCTACCAGTGGAACCGTCAAGATTCTAGGTGAGCAACTTGGCCGGATCGACGTGTTCGAACTACGCCCTCGTATCGGTTACGCATCGTCCGCACTTGCCGACCGTCTACCGCGAAGCGAAACCGCTTTCGACACCGTGATGACAGCCGCATACGGCGTGGTTGGCCGTTGGACTGAAGAATACGATCAGATCGACGAAGAACGAGCCCACGACCTTTTGCACGCATTCGGTATTGCTGACTTTAAAGACCGCACGTTCGGTTCTTTGTCTGAAGGTGAACGCAAACGCGTGCAGATCGCCAGGTCACTCATGACTGACCCGGAAATCTTGCTCCTGGATGAACCAGCTTCGGGACTCGACCTGGGCGGACGTGAAGACTTGCTGCAGGCGCTCAGTGAGATTATCGGTGGGAAGTACGCACCCACCACCCTTTTGGTCACCCACCACGTGGAAGAGATTCCGCAGGGCACCACACATGCCTTGCTCATGCGTGAGGGAAAAGTCACAGCCGCTGGTCCGCTGGAAGAAACCCTCACCTCCCAGAACCTGTCTGAAACGTTTGGCTCGAACATCGAACTCACCACAGTCGGTGGCCGCTTCCACGCTCAGGCACAGTGACGTTTGATCTGCTCACCAGCACGCTCATCTTCCTTGCAGGACTGGGCGCTGGCACCATCAATGCCGTGGTGGGCTCCGGAACTCTGATTACCTTTCCCGCGCTCGTGGCCTTCGGGGTGCCGCCCCAAGCCGCGACGATGAGCAACGCGCTGGGGCTGATCCCGGGGAACATCGCATCGTCATTCGGATACCGGGAAGACCTGCGCGGGTCCGGCGACAAGCTCAAACGTTGGATACCCGCATCGATGGCCGGTTCACTCGTTGGCGCAACGCTTTTGGTGGTTCTGCCGGCTAAGTCCTTTGAGCTGATTGTTCCGGTTCTCATCGTGATTGCGCTCGTCATGGTGGTGGTACAGCCACGACTGCAGAAATACCTAAAAGCCCGCGATGCCACGGCCCTGACAAACAGCACAATCGCCGTGTACTGCATCCTGTTCTTCACAGCCATCTATGGCGGGTATTTTGCGGCGGCCCAGGGCATCATACTCATCGGTCTTCTAGGCATTGTCCTCGATGAGCCACTTCAAAAGATCAACGGGTACAAAAACGTTTTGGTGCTTTTTGTGAACATCGTGTCAGCAACTGCCTACACGATTATTGGATTCAACAAGATTTCATGGATGGCTGTGGTGCTCATTGCAGCTGGTTCGCTCATAGGTGGTTATGTGGGCGCCCGTGTTGGCCGAAAACTCAACCCTACCGCTCTGCGCGCAGTGATTGTCATTCTGGGTATCGTGGCGTTTGTGCGCATCTTGGGAATCCACGCATGAACACGCCCAAGAAAGCGGACCTGAGTCCCCAAGATATCGAAGCGCTATGCGAAAAACACGGCATCAACCCCGCCCGCGTGCAACACCTGGCTCACGTGCCCCCGCCTGAGGACTACACGCACCTGACCGACGTGGACCTCCGGAAGAAACTCGAACCAGAAAACGGGCTGTTCATCTCCGAATCGTCCAAGATCATTCAACGTGCCCACGACGCCGGTATGACATTCCGTTCGTTCTTCCTCAACGCCCACTGGCTCGAACCGCTGGCCCCAGTCATTGCCCACCACGACGTCCCCATCTACGTGGGAAGCGAAGCTGATCTAGAAAAAGTCGCCGGTTTTCGCCTCCACCGAGGTGCCCTGGCAAGTACCCAGCGACCGCACCTTCCCAGTGTGGCCGAGGTGGTGAGGGACACCTCGGTCGTTGTCATCATCGAAGACCTTGTGGACCACACGAACGTGGGCGCGATCTTCCGGTCCGTGGCCGCCTTGGGCGCCGACGCCGTCCTGGTGACACCCCGCTGCGCCGACCCGCTGTACCGGCGCGCCATCCGCGTATCCATGGGGACCGTGTTTCAAGTTCCGTGGACCCGTATCGAGAACTGGCCGGGCGCACTAGACGACCTCAAAAGCCTGGGCTTCCACACCGTCGCCATGGCTCTTGACGAACGCGCAGTCCCGCTCGCACAATTCGCCGCCCAGGGACACGACCGTGTCGCCGTCATCATGGGAACCGAAGGTGACGGGCTGTCGCGCGCCACCTTGCGCGCAGTGGATTCGACCGTCCTGATCCCCATGCATCACGGCGTTGACTCCCTCAACGTTGCAGCCGCCGCTGCCGTCACCTGCTTCGCCCTCACTCAACATAAGGACTGAAACGTGGAAAACCTCGCACAGCAACTCGAACACGCGGCCATCACCGGGAAGGTCGCGACACCTCGGGAAATCAACCTCCTTCACATCCACCGTTTCCTCGCAGGGGAACGCCAGTTCGACTTTGGCGTGACGCTGACCCGCGACTGGGACTACGACTCGGTGTTCCAGCTCATGGTCGACGCGTGCGGGATAAACCCAGACCCAGACTTCACAGAAGGCGTGGACACCATCTCCACGCAGCGGTGTATCGAACAGCTGGATCTGATGCGGGCGGCAATCCAGGACGTCGCCTCCCGAGGTGGTCGCATCCTGTTTGCGACCGGTCACCCCAGCGGGTTGCTGCCGGTGCACGTGCGCATGCGGGATTGGGCTGTGAGCCTGGGTGCGCGCACGGTTGAGCAGGCGGACTTTGTGCCCGTTGAGATCGGGGGAGACGCGCGCACGGTGCTGGGAGTGTGGGTGTGGCATCAGCACGGCGGACTCCCGCA
>CABTZC010000234.1 GCA_902489185.1 uncultured Brevibacterium sp.
GGAATGGGCATTTGAAGCCTGTCGGATTTGTTGTGGTCCAACCCGAGTTCCTAGACGATACGAAACGCCAGCATCAAAAGGAATGCCCACAACCTTGACATCAATCGGTGCGCCGGGCCGCTGTTTTTCAACTTCATCAATCCGAGGAAGAAGCCCGAACGTGGGCGGTCCAGCAAAACGTGGGGTCAGGCTGTAGTCGGCTGGTCCTAGAGGTGTGTCGTTCATACGTGTCCTTCTTTCACAGGGCAGTCGTGACCCCTTTCACAAGGGTGTGTGTCCCCATTCTGCCACGTCTTTACCAGGGTTTATCTGACCACGAAGATCCACCTGACTGGTCGTTGTTCTGGCGGCCTTGAGCTTTTTCGTTTCGCTTAGCGAGTTCTTCCTGTTTAGGGTCGGAGCCTTCTTTGCTTCCCTTGCCGGGAACCTGATTTGAATCGGGGGCTCCCGATCCAGAACCGTCCTTGTTGCCCGGGCTCGACCCTTCGTCCTCGTCTCCGGGGTCCTTGCCAGAGTTGCCGTTTTGCGTTGGATCGTCACCACCGTCGGAGCTATCCTTCTTCATCTCTTCTCCGCCGTCTCCCTGATCCTTCTGCTTATCGCCGTCTTTTTTCTCTTCTTCCTTTCCTTTTTCTTCTTGCTCTTTTTTCTTCTTTTCCTCTTCTTCGCGTTTTTCCTTCTCTTCCTGGTCCTTACGCTCTTGCTCAGTCTCGTCCATGCGTTTCTCGGCTTGGTCCATGTTTTGCTTCTGCTGGTCCTGACGGCACCCTTCAGGCGCGTCTGTCGAAACCTTCTGCGCCTCTTCTAAGAGCTTCTTAGCTTCGTCGCGGCGATCTGCCTCCCACGCGTCATTCGATTTTTCTTCAATGACAGCCGAGAGGTTTTGGCGAACGGCACATTCGTCACGCTCAGGCGTCAGATCCAACGCAGTACGTAGCTCGTCTTCAGCAGCGTCAAGTTCGCCTTTTGCCGCAAGAGCCGTTCCCACGTTGAAAGGTCCTTTGTGCTTTTCAAAGGGGACAAATGCGTCATAGCGTTTGGAATGCGCAATCGCTGAGTCATAATTTCCCTTGTTATAGGCGGAAGATGCGAGAGCTAAAAACGACGACGCGACGGCGCAGTAAATGCCTACGGCAAGAATGAGCAGACCCAGAATGATGCTGGTCAGCGTACTCAATGAGAGCTTCTTCATTTTCGACCAATCCTCGCGATTTCGCGTACACGCTTCAACGCCATTGTGGTTTCAACGACGATCCAGGCGTAGACCAGAATGAGTGGAATCCAGAACAGTTCATCCACTCCGCGTTGGTCCTTCTTATCAACGAACGACTGTTCAAAGGATGGCGCCGAATAGTCCTGAGTGATCTTTGAACGTGCGGTGCGGTGGTGATAGTCGACTCCCAGCGAAGACGCGATCTTCTTCAATGTCGACTCGTCAATCTTTGAAAGAGCCGGTTGGTGGGTTTCGGGGTCGTTGATGTATTCGGGGTCGCGGCTGAGGAAGGAATCGAGGGTTTCCTTCATCTTCCCGCCCTGTTCGGTGCCATATCCAAAAACTGCACCGCCCGCGAGGTTGAAGTCACCGTCGAAGGAATCTTTGCCCCCCTCGGAGGTCTTCTCCCCGTCACCAAAGTAGAAAACATACTGGTCCTCACCAGGGTGCGACTCCTGCCCCTTAGCCAAGCGAGAACTTACCGTTTCTGCCGGCGCGAAGGGCGAAGTTCCAGCGGAACTACGAGTAATTTCCGGGGCCAAAATAGAAATCGCCGACTTCATAGCAGCGTCATCCGTGGTGAGGGGGACACGCACGTGCGGCTCCGAACCGAAGGTGATGAGCGAAAACTTAGCCCCCGGCATCGCTTCGACCAGTTCGGTCAGGTCCTTCTTCAAACCTTCCAAACGCGGTTCGGAACCATCCCAGTCCTCGGCAATTATCGACGCCGTCACATCGACAACCAGATACACCTGAGCCGACGCCTCTTGTTTGAGGACAACGACTTCGGTGGGAATTGCTGGCCGCGCAAGCGCAATCGCCAAAACAAAAACCACCAAAGCACGCAACAACCACATCATCCGGTGATGGGAACGCGTAATCGCTACAACACAGCACCCGATCATGACCACCACGACCAGGGGAACCAAAACAACAAAGGGAACGAGTGGGTTAAACGTCACAGTTTCACTCCCCACGCAAGAGCAAGAATGGCGAGAAAAACGACCGCGGTAATTCCCAGCGGGATCGCCGGGTGATCGTGGGTCAGCGTTACCGCGTCGCCAGGTGTCAAAGCTGCCTCCTCCTGCTGCACTTTCTGAATGACACCTCGGGCGCCGCCACCACTACCCATGGTGAACATTTCACCGCCAGTGAGTTCAGCCGCTTGTTCGAGCTCGTCGAGCGTCGGCCCGCTAAAGAAACCTTTTGGAGCCAGTGCGTACACGCGGATCTTGTGTTTCTTCGCCAGTTCAGCTGCTTCTTGGAGTTCATAGATCGGTTCGCCAGCTAACTGATTGTCGGTCGCGAAGATGACGGACCGTGACCGTTCTTCATCGTTCCGGTCAAAGTTGTTCAGGCACGACGCCAGCCCATCTCCAATGAGCGAAGCACCGGAAACCGAGGGGTCCACAGTTCCTTGATAAAAGTCGATGCCACGCACACCAAACGACTCGAACCCCAGTTGCGCGTCCTTGAGGAACTCTGACGCCATTTCGTAATCGGTGGTCAGCGGGAAAACCGAAACGGCAGCCGAATTAAACACGGTCATCCCAATTCGCTCGCCCTTAAACGACTTAATGAGATCGGCATATGTGTCCAGAATCTTTGCGTTGTACATCGACATCGACCCAGACGCGTCAAGGCACAACATCACATCGCGCTGCTTCTGTTCGGGATTGAGCGTCTCCGTGGTGACTGGACGGGAAATCCCAGCTAGAGCGCTGGCTCCTCCAAGCACCGTCACCGCTACTATGGCCAGACCGCCGATCAGAACGCGACGTTTACGCGCAACGAAACCAGGAAGGGCAGTGATACGTCGCGTATACGCGACGGGCACGGATCCTTTGAGCGACCTCGGCCGGGAAAGCAGGGCAACCACAACGCCGGCTATGACGAGTAAAACGAGTGCGAGCCACCAAAACTTCAGGACCACATTCCCACCAGCTTTCTGACTTCAGCGAAAAGAGGCGCCACATCCGTTGCTTCTTCGGTCGCGAACTCTGCGGTATAGAGATGTTCCACAGTGTGCGCTACGGGGCGCAAACCTATGCTGCGCAGTTCGGCAAGAGTCATGTGGTCGATCTTGTATCCCCACGCGTCAAACGCAAACTGTCGAACTAGCTCACCCAACTTCTGGGCCACAAGGCGACCACTCAGGTCCTGTGCCGTGAACTGTTCCTCAAGAGTCGCCAGCTGAGATTCGTACTTTGTTCTCACATGGGTAGGCACTTCTAGGTCTTTGTTGCCACTGCGCAGGAAGCGCGCAATTAGTGGCCATGTGAAGATCAGCAGTCCCAATAGAATGCC
>CABTZC010000235.1 GCA_902489185.1 uncultured Brevibacterium sp.
CCGACCCCAGCGGGCGGTGCGCAAATCACCTCGGGTGACTGAGATGACTTCGCGCGACACCGTCTGCGACACCGGGTCATACTCAATGATGTCGCCAATCTGAGCATGACCTTGGCCGGAGTTGAAGAACAGGCCATACGTTCCGTTGACCAAGGCGTCTTCATCCGCACTCAAGTGGACGATCATGTCATCGTCAAAACCTTCGACGTGCAGGATCTCAACATCTTCGGGAGCAGTTTCTGGGACAATCACGCGGCGCGCAAAGTACACCGCAAGTCCCGACGACGCGACCGAAGCGAGCAAACCAATTCCGGCCCCTACCCCAATTCCGGTCAGGGCGTACCGCCATCCGCGTGGCACGTGCGTTGTCATAAGAACCTCCTTGTCAATCCTAAACACGTCACGCCAAAGCAGAAAGACATAAAGTTCACATAAAGGAGGAAAACATGGAACGCTCAGAAGCAGAATGGCGCGAAATTTTAAGTCCCGAGGAGTTTTATGTCTTGCGCCAAGCCGGAACCGAACGGCCCCACACGGGTAAGTACGTGAACGAGACGCGCACAGGCACGTACTCGTGTCGCGCATGCGGGGCTGCGCTGTTCAGTTCAGAAACCAAGTTTGACGCGATGTGTGGCTGGCCCGCGTTCTTCGCACCGCTGGCAGAAGACCGGGTGCGCTACATCCGCGATATGTCCCTAGGCATGGAACGCGTGGAAGTGCGGTGTCGAGCATGTGATTCCCACTTGGGCCACGTGTTCTACGGTGAAGGCTTCGATACACCCACAGACGCCCGCTATTGCATCAACTCGGTGTGTCTGACACTCGAGGATTAAGCGGGCGTCTGTGGGTAGCTGGCTAGGCGCCTGGGTGGCTCAGGCTGCGTTTAACGCCAACCGGAAATGATGTCGACCAATTCCTTACGGGGACCAGTGAAGAATGGGATCTCCTTGCGCACGTGCAAACGCGCTTCCGTGTTACGCAGATCGCGCATGAGGTCAACGATGCGCTCAAGGTGCTGGGCCTCAAACGCGAGCAACCATTCGTAATCTCCCAGGGCAAAGCCCGACACGGTGTTAGCTTTGATGTCCTTGTACCCTGACGCTGCCTTTCCGTGGTCGTGAAGCATCTTGCCGCGTTCGCGTGGTTCCAACAGGTACCACTCGTACGAACGGACAAACGGGTACACGCACAGGTATTCGCCCGGGTCGTCGTCGGTGAGGAACGCAGGAACGTGCGAGCGGTTGAATTCGGCTGGGCGGTGGATACCTACCACGGACCACACGGGCTCGAGGACCGATCCCAGGGCTGACGTGCGGATCGCCGCGTACACCTTCTGCAGGTCTTCTACCGCTGGGGCGTGGTACCAGAACATGATGTCGGCATCGGCGCGGAAAACCGACACATCGTAGATTCCGCGCACAACCACGTTGTCCACCTGCGAAATCGCTTCCGTGAGCTCGTTAGCCAGGTCCTCGCGGTTCAGATCACCCAAGTCACCTGCGACCCGGAAAACCGAATACGACAAGTAACGGATCTGCTGGTTGAGCTCTTCAGCTTCGTGCCTCGAGGGCGCTTCGTAGTCTTTCATGCTGTCCTTTCTGTCATAAGACGCTGTACTTCACTTCTTGCTCGGTTGATGCAGGCTGGGATCCCTACGCCTTCGAACGCGTTCCCCACAAGCCCCAGCGTGGGAATCCGTTTCACAACTGAATCTACGCCGGCAACCGTGTCCGCGTGCCCAGGTTGGTACTGTGGCAACGCTCCCACGTGACGCCACACCTCGGTGTGCAGAACCCGGTCGCTACGCCCCGTGATCGACATCCAATCGGCCACCGACTTGTGGGCAAGCTGTTCATCCGTGTGCGTCGCAAGTTCGGTACTGCGGTACCTGCCCACACTCATGCGCACAACAGCGGTGCCGTCTGGAATACGCGCCTGCAGCCAAGGCCACTTGTTCGACGCGAACGTAGAGGCCTTAATGAACGTGGGTTCTTTGGGCGGAATCAAAAAACCCGAACCGTTAAGTTCCGACGCAGACTCCAGAACAGCCGTGACCACGGCCGAATCCGCCGTCTCCACCCGCTCAAGGGCCACGCCGGCACCCGAAAGCTCCGAACTGCCCAGGTCCTCACCCAACGACCCCAGTAGCTGCCCCGCAACAGGCGCAGGCGTCGCTACCACCACACGGTCTGCCACCTCGGCGCGTTCCCCCTGCGGACCACTCACCGTGAGCGTGTACCCAGCCCGCACACGACTCACCTTCTCCCCCAGCCGGAACGTCACGCCCAGCTCAAGGCAGCGCTCATAGAGGGCACGCGCCAAACCGTTCATGCCACCGTCCAGGCTCACAAACACGGGACGGGCGGTGGTGCCGGGAATGTTGGCGCCTTGTGTCACCTTCCGTGACGCCAGGATCTGATCCACCGCATCCAAGACCGAGGTGTTCTCCCGTGCCGCTGTCTCCAAAGCTGGGAGCGTGGAGCGCAACGACAAGTGGTACGCCGAGCCCGCATACACCCCGGCAAGGAGGGGATCCACGAGAGTGTCAACGACCTCGGCACCCAGACGCTGGGCAATGAAATCTCCCACAGCCGGGTCTTCACACGGCCCGGTGAGTTGTTCCTGGTGTAGGCGTTCAACGCCAGTTGGACTGAGCACGTCGCTCACATTCGTCTGACGGCCAGGCACGCCCATCAGCGTACCTGCAGGAATCTTTTTCAACTGCCCGCCAACAAGGAGCTGCGACTTGTGTTCTGTTGACGGGTACTGGGGTTCAAGACCCAGCTCATGCATAAGTTCACGGGTTTCAGGGCGAGCGTACAGGCTGGCTTCGGCACCCACGTCACCGTGAGCGTATCCGCCAAGATCAGAGCCCACGAGGCTCCCGCCCACCCGGCGCTTGCTCTCAAACACGGTCACCTGCTCACCGGCTTTCGCCAGCTCAAACGCGACGGTCAGACCGGAAATACCGGCGCCTATGACTGCTGTGCTCACGCGAACTCACCCGATGCAATAAGCCGTGACGACACGGCGTGAACTTCTTCAACGATCCGGGTGAGGACGGTCGGATCAGATGTGGGGAGCACCCCGTGACCCAGATTGAAAATGTGGCCACCGTGGTGCAGACCGGCCCGCACAATGTCCTCAACCTTTGACGCGATGACATCCCACGGGGCAAACACCAGGGCAGGGTCCAGGTTCCCTTGTAGCGCCTGGCCGGGTTGGACCCGCTTCGAAGCATCTTCCAGGGCCACTCGGAAATCGACGCCCATGACCGAGGACCCCGCAGTGGACATGGAGCCCAATAGTTCTCCCGTCGTCACACCAAAGTGAATGGACGGGACGTCGTTGTGGGCGAGCGCATCAAAGACGGCGCGCGAATGTGGGAGGACGTAGCGTTCGTAGTCAGCACGGTTGAGGTACCCCGCCCACGAGTCAAACAGTTGGAACGCGTGCGCGCCAGCGTCGAGTTGCGCTTGGATAAA
>CABTZC010000236.1 GCA_902489185.1 uncultured Brevibacterium sp.
GGCGGCGTCATCATGGACGTGGTGACCCCGGACCAGGCGAAGATCGCAGAGGACGCCGGCGCAGTCGCGGTCATGGCCCTGGAACGCGTGCCCGCCGACATCCGTGCCCAGGGTGGTGTGGCCCGCATGAGCGACCCGGACCTCATCGACGGCATCATCAACGCGGTGTCGATCCCGGTGATGGCTAAGGCGCGCATCGGCCACTTCGTGGAAGCGCAGGTGCTGCAGGAGCTGGGCGTGGACTACATCGACGAGTCCGAGGTCCTCTCACCTGCCGACTACGTCAACCACATCGACAAGCAGAAGTTCGACGTGCCGTTCGTGTGCGGCGCCATCAACCTGGGTGAAGCACTCCGCCGCATCACGGAAGGCGCCGCCATGATCCGCTCCAAGGGTGAAGCCGGAACCGGTGACGTGTCGGAAGCGACCAAGCACATCCGCACCATCACCGCTGAGATCAACCGCCTGCGCGCCCTGACCCCGGACGAACTCTACGTCGCCGCAAAGGAACTCCAGGCCCCATACGACCTGGTCGCAGAAGTCGCCCGCACGGGCCAGCTCCCCGTTGTCCTTTTCACCGCCGGAGGAGTCGCCACCCCCGCCGACGCCGCCATGATGATGCAGCTGGGCGCCGACGGCGTGTTCGTGGGCTCGGGCATCTTCAAGTCCGGCGACCCTGCCAAACGCGCACAAGCGATCGTCAAGGCCACCGCGTTCTACGACGACCCGGCCGTCATCGCGGACGTGTCCCGTGGCCTGGGCGAAGCCATGGTGGGCATCAACGTCGCCGACCTCCCAGCACCGCACCGCCTCGCCGAGCGTGGCTGGTGAACGCGCCCGTTCGCGTAGGTATCCTGGCGCTCCAGGGTGGCGTGCGAGAACATGTAAACACGTGTGAATCCCTGGGTGCTCAGGTCACCTTAGTGCGCCGCCCACGTGAACTGGCGCAGGTCGAAGCGCTGGTGCTTCCGGGCGGTGAGTCGAGCATGATCGACAAACTGTCGCGTGCGTTTGACCTGCAGAAACCCATCCAAGCAGCGATCGCGGCCGGCCTTCCCGTCTACGGCACGTGCGCAGGCCTGATCCTGCTTGCGGATCGGATCTGTGACGGCATCGAGGGGCAACAGACCTTCGGTGGCCTTGACGTGACGGTTCGGCGCAACGCGTTCGGCTCCCAAATCGATTCGTTCGAGTCGGACCTGCACGCCCCTGACCTGGGGGAGGAGCCGGTGCACGCCGTGTTCATCCGCGCGCCCATTGTCGCCGAGGTGGGCCCCGCGGCCCGCTCTCTGGCCACCCTCCCGGGAAGTGAGGTGGTCGCGGTCGAGCAGGGCAACCTTCTGGGGACGTCTTTCCACCCGGAGCTCACCGGCGAGACGCGCTTCCACGCGCGACTCATGGATAAGGCTCGCGCGCGGAGAGGCTAGCCAAACATGCGCGGCTAGCCGTCACCCCAAAAGTCACCCCAACATACTCAGTATCTGCCCAGTAGCCAGCCCAAAGAACGTACCCGCAAACGCGCCAATGAGCGCATACAGCACACCCACGGGTACCAGCTGCTGGCTGTACGCGCTGGCTACGACGGGCGCTGATGCCACACCACCAATGTTGGCGGTGGACGCGACGGCCAGGCTGAACAGTTCGGTGCGGGTGAGCTTCGCGTACAGCACCATGAGCAACAGGTGAACGGTAACCACCACGAACCCGGCCAGCAGGTACAGCGGCGCTTCGACCAGGGAGCTGAAGTCCGACCCCGCCGCGATAATCCCGATGATGACGTACAGCATGATGTGGGACACCTCGGACGCGCCGGGCATCTTGCCAAACCGCGTGGACCCGATGATCAGCCCCAACACACTCACGATCAGAATGGTCCACGTGGGGGAGGTGACGACCACGCCAATCTCGGGCAACTGGTTACCCACCCACGTGGCCGCCGCTGACGCGAACAGCCCCAACGCAATGACTCGGAAGAGCGCCACCAGGTCCAGGGTCTCGCCGCCGCCGTTGGAGTTGCCGCTGTTAGAACCGCCGCCACCCTTGTTTTTGCCGCCTTCCCCCGCCGAGGCGTCACCCGAGTTCGCGACCGCGGCGGCTTGGGTCTCGAGGTAGGAAGTGTCGGCCTTAACCCATGCGTTGAAGCGCTGGGCGATTCCCGTTCCGGAAAACATCAGCAGTAGCCACAGCGAGTACACGATGGTGTCCACGATGAGCACGTGCCCAAACAGGGATTCGGGTGCTTGCAGGATTTCCTGGACGGCCACCATGTTCGCCGAACCACCGGTCCACGAACCTGCCAGCGCCGCGAACCCTTTCCACGCCTCGGGGTCCAAAACACCTTTGAAGAGGAGGAACGCAACCACAAACCCGGCGAAAATCGACACGACCGCAGCCGTGTACGTGAGCATAAGCTTGGGACCCAGCTTGATGATCTGACGCACGTCGCACTGGAACAGCAACAACATGATCATCGCTGGGAGCAGCGCGTCCTTGACCCCAGAGCCCACGGCGTCGATCGAGTCGGTCTGCCCGAACACGCCCAGCGTGTTCAGCGTGGCCGCGATCAGGTACAAGAACACGAACCCGGGCACGTACTTGAACACCGCGATGCCCCGACGTTTCTCCAAGTACACCAGGATCGCTGCGATACCTATCAGGGTGGCCAGGAAGAAGAAACCGTCGGTGATCATGACTGCTCGTCTGCTCCTATCTTGTCGACGCGGGTATGTTCATGGGTCCACGTGCACCGACACCAGCGTGCATCGGGTGACACGTATCACAACCGTACAACATGTGTGGTGGTGGGCCGGTGATGTGCGGAGGCCACACGTCAAAAATGCGACTGGCCCTGGGACTCAGTTGAGTTCCGGGGCCAGTCGCATTCAGCAGGCTGAGCGCTTATTCGGTCTTACGACCTGTTGCGCCTTACGAGAACCACGCCGATTCCGATCAGTGCGACCGCCACAGCGATTGATGCACCGAGTTCGACACCCGTGCGAGGCAACGGCGACCGAGGCTTATCAGGCGTCGGAGGAGTTGGCTCAGGAGTCGATGTCGATTCTGGGGTCGGCACTGTAGTTGGAGTCGGTTCCGGAGCTGGAGTGGTCGTTTGCTCCGGGGTTGGCTCTGGAGTTGGCTCCTGTGTCGGTTCCGGAGTTGGTTCCGGAGTTGGTTCTGGAGTCGGTTCCGGAGTTGGTTCCGGGGTTGGCTCTGGAGTCGGTTCCGGAGTCGGCTCTGGAGTCGGTTCCGGAGTTGGCGTTTCCGGTGGGTTCTGCGTGTTGGTGATGGTGAACCCATCCTTCGCATTACCAGCCAACGCCGAGCTGAAGCCTTTCACCTTTAGTTCTTCAACCGAGTACTGAATCTCGACCTTCTTGCCGTCGACTTTTTCGGTCTTGGGCAGGTCGGTGAACGTGTGTTTCCAACCGTTGTCAGTGGTGA
>CABTZC010000237.1 GCA_902489185.1 uncultured Brevibacterium sp.
CGTTCTCACTCTAGTTGGCACGCCGCTTTTTATTCGTGTGCTAGTCAAACGTGGATACGGACAGTTTGTCCGCGACGATGGTCCAGCATCACACGCGACCAAACGCGGTACCCCCACTATGGGTGGTGTCGTCATTCTCCTTTCGGCCGTGGTGGCGTATCTTTTGGGACACGTGTTGACGGGATCAAGCCCTACACCATCAGGTCTTTTGGTCTTGTGGCTAGCGGTGGGCCTGGGGCTTGTTGGCTTTTTGGACGACTACATCAAGGTGTCGAAACAGAGGTCCTTGGGACTCCGTCCTGCGGGCAAACTGATCGGACAGGGTTTCGTCGGTATTTCGTTCGCAGTACTTGCACTGCTGTTCCCAAACGAGCACGGGCGTACGCCAGCTTCCACAAAAATCTCATTCCTACGTGACATTGATGCTCTGGACCTCGCTTTTTGGGGAACCGTCGTGGGAATGGTGTTGTTCGTGGTGTGGGCTAACCTCATCATCACTGCCGCATCGAACGCGGTGAACCTCACCGACGGTTTGGACGGACTCGCTTCGGGTGCTGCCGCAGTGGTGTTCGCCGGGTACGTCATCATTACGTCATGGCAGTCGATCCAGAATTGTGACCTCATGAGCACTGCTCGCGCCGGATGCTACATTGTGCGAGACCCTCGCGATTTGGCCATGGTCGCAGCAGCGATGGGTGCTGCGTGTATTGGGTTCCTTTGGTGGAATGCTTCGCCTGCCAAGATTTTCATGGGTGACACCGGTTCGCTCGGTATCGGTGGAGCAATCGGTGGACTTGCGATGATGTCGCGCACCGAACTTCTGCTGGTTGTTCTGGGCGGTCTGTTCGTCATCATCACCATTTCGGTGATTGTCCAGGTGACGTCGTTCAAACTTACTGGTAAACGTGTTTTCCGTATGGCCCCACTTCAGCACCACTTTGAGCTCAAGGGCTGGGGTGAAGTGACGATCGTGATCCGTTTTTGGATCATCGCTCTGATTGGTGTCGTGGTCGCGGTTGCGCTGTTCTACGCCGAGTGGGTGTCGTACCTTGGCTGACGTCTTGGTACCTGGCGCGACCCCGGTCGACTATCCGCTCGCCGACAAAATCCCTGAACACATCATTGGGCCAGAATCCGCCTTAGACGATCTCACGATCGTCGTGACCGGTCTGGGCGTGTCAGGGTACCCCATGGCTGTTCATCTAGCTGAGCGTGGTGCTCATGTCATATGTGTCGATGGCGATACACAGATCGACCGGAGCGAACACGAAAAAATTCTGCGCGTTTTCGATGTAGACATTCGTCGAGGCCCTGAACACGTCACCGAACTCCCCACGGCCCCAGATGGTTCACTTCCGGACCTCGTGTGTACGTCTCAAGGGTGGCGCCCAGATCAGCCACTTCTGGTCGACGCGCAGGCCAAGGGCGTGCCAGTGATTGGTGAAGTGGAACTCGCGTGGCGCGTGCGTGGCGTGAACTCGGCGCCGTGGTTGGTGGTCACCGGGACGAACGGGAAAACCACGGCTACGTCGATGCTTGCGTCCATGTTTCAGGCCGCGGGAGTCAACGCGGTCGCATGCGGTAACATCGGTTCTCCGCTCCTTGAAGCCGTTCTTGACCCGGCCGCTGAAGTGCTTGCGATCGAGCTTGCGAGTTTCCAGCTTCACTGGCAGTTTTCGATGTGCGCGGATTCCGCGGTAGTGCTTAACCTTGCACCTGATCACGTGGACTGGCATGGATCGTATGAGAACTATGTCGCCGATAAAGCTCGGGTATTCTCGAACGTGACGAAGGCCTGCGTGTACAACCGGGAAGACGTGGCTACGCGGAAATTGGTGGAAGACGCCGAGGTGGTTGCCGGGGCACGGGCTGTTGGTTTTGGTTTGAGTGTTCCAGGGCCGGGCGAGTTTGGTCTGGTAGAAGATGTCTTGGTTGACCGAGCGTTTGCCCCCAACCGTTATTCGGCCGCTTTGGAATTGGCTAATCTTGACGATGTTGCGCAAGCAGCTGGAACTCCAACGGCGCCTGCTCACTATGTCATGAACGCGTTAGCTGCGGCCGCGCTTGCTCGCAGTATTGATCTTCCGCCTGTAGCGGTGCGTGACGGCCTGCGTTCGTTTGCACCTGGTGACCACCGCTTGCGGGTAGTGAAGACGAGCAACGACATTACGTGGGTGAATGATTCAAAGGCAACGAACCCTCACGCTGCCACTGCTGCTTTGGGGTCGTTTGATTCGATCGTGTGGATTGCAGGTGGTTTGCCTAAAGGTGCTGACTATCACGACCTCGTCGAGAGTTTCAAAGACCGTCTCCGGTCGGTAGTAGTCATTGGTGAAGACGCCTCGGCGCTGGACAGTGCGCTGAAAGCATCAAGCGTTCACACTATTCGTGTTGAACCAGGTCCACGTGTAATGGAACGCGCAGTCGAAGCCGCTGCCACAGTAGCTCAGGCGGGTGACACGGTGCTCTTAAGTCCTGCGGCCGCGAGCATGGATCAGTTCACGAACTATGTTGAGCGCGGGGACGCTTTTGAACAGGCAGTAAGCGAGCTGTAAGCATGGCGAGCCAGGCAGTAGAGAACACTTCACGAGTGCGCCGTTGGGTTCAGGAGTGGAAAGACCTGTTGGACGCCCCGGTTGCCACGTATTACATCGTGCTGTGGTGTGTTGTGCTTCTCACTTCATTTGGCCTCATCATGGTGCTGTCAGCGTCGTCCATTACGTCATACGCTGGTGGTGAAGGTAGTCCCTTTACCGTGTTTATGCGCCAGGCCATTTTCGCAGTTGCGGGACTGATCATGATGTTCATTGTCGCGCGCTTCAAGGTTGGGACTTGGAAGAAGCTTGCTCCCGTTTTTCTCCTTGGGGGACTTGCTTTGCAAGTTCTTCCACTGACTCCCCTGGGGGTTGAGGTGAATGGAAACCGGTCATGGTTTTCCGTAGGTGGTGGTTTCCGTGTTCAACCAGCAGAGTTTGTCAAGATTGCGCTGTCGCTCTATATCGGGCGATTCATGGCAGCAAAAATCCGTGAGCTTTCAACTTTTACCGTGGTGATGCCTGTTCTTGCTGCTACCGGCCTCTCCATCGGTCTCGTGATAGCTGGGCACGACCTCGGGACCGGTTTGATACTCATTGCAGTTGCTCTGGGGGCCCTTTTTGTGGGAGGGCTGCCGTGGAAATGGCTGATGATGCTCGCCTCTGTCGCAGTTGCTGGTGTGCTGGCATTGGTTCTGACAAATGCGAACCGCCTGGCTCGTATTCAAGCACTTTTCACGGGGCACTCGTCTGACGTGACAGATCCCCTTGGTCAGCACTGGCAGTCGAACCACGGTCTGTACGCTCTTGCTTCTGGTGGATGGCTAGGGGTTGGTCTGGGTGGAAGTCGAGAAAAGTGGGCATGGTTGCCCGAGGCTCACAACGACTTCATCTTCGCGATCA
>CABTZC010000238.1 GCA_902489185.1 uncultured Brevibacterium sp.
CGGTCCACCTGCCACATGGAGAGGAAGACAAACGCGGTCGCCAAAACAAGGACCAGAACAAACCCCCCAATCCATTTAGGGGTAAGAGCCAGACGCAACATACAGTGACGGTTCCCTTATGTGTCCTTAGACCTACGGTTCTTTAGACGTACGGTGCGACCGTAACATCGACACGCTGGAACTCTTTCAGGTCCAAATACCCGGTGGTGGCCATAGACCGACGCAACGCGCCTGCCAGGTTAACTTCGCCTACTGCAGAGTGGCCGGGGCCAAAGAGCAACTGTTCAAGTGGCGCAACGGTACCCATTTCGACGCGACGGCCACGTGGAAGGTGAGGGTGATGAGCTTCGGCTCCCCAGTGGAAACCTTGACCGGGCGCCTCTTCTGCACGCGAAAGGGTAGAACCGAGCATCACGGCGTCGGCTCCCATGGCAAATGCCTTCACAATGTCACCGGATGTTCCCAAACCGCCGTCGGCGATCACGTGAACATAGCGACCACCCGATTCGTCCATGTAATCACGGCGAGCGGCGTGAACGTCGGCAATCGCGGTAGCCATGGGCACGTGGATACCCAAGGTACGGCGTGTGGTTGACGCGGCCCCACCGCCAAAACCTACAAGAACACCAGCGGCTCCAGTCCGCATGAGATGCAGGCTTGCCGTGTAGGTGGCAGCGCCTCCGACGATAACCGGAACGTCGAGTTCGTAGATGAAGCGTTTGAGGTTAAGCGGTTCAGCTTCGCTTGAAACGTGCTCTGCCGACACCGTGGTTCCGCGAATCACAAATAAGTCAACCCCGGCTTCAACCACGGTTTTCCAAAACTCTTGCGTGCGCTGCGGCGTGAGGGCACCGGCGACCGTCACGCCCGCCTCACGAATCTCTTTTAACCGCGCAGTGATAAGTTCGGCCTTGATGGGTTCAGAATAGATTTCTTGCATGCGCACCGTCGCCTGGTCTTCCGGAAGCGACGCGATTTCATCCAAGTACGGCTGTGGGTCTTCGTAACGCGTCCACAACCCTTCCAGGTCCAGGACTCCCAGGCCACCGAACTTACCCAATGCAATCGCAGTTGCGGGCGACACAACCGAGTCCATGGGTGCGCCAATGAACGGGAGCTCAAAGTGGTAGGCGTCGATCTGCCATGCCAGCGAAACGTCTTGAGGGTCGCGAGTTCGCCGAGCGGGAATCACCGCTACGTCGTCAAGAGAATAGGAGCGACGCCCCCGCTTACCGCGACCAATTTCAACTTCGTTACTCACCCTTCAAGGGTATCTCACGGTCAGTCAAAGAGAATCACCTGTCGAACAGCTTGACCATCTGCAAGCGTGTCCATGGCTGCGTTGATGTCGTCCAGGCGTACGATTCCAGACACCAACTCCTCAACCGGCAGCTTCCCGTCCCGCCACATCTGTTCGTACTTGGGAATGTCACGTGACGGAACAGCGGACCCTAAATACGAGCCCACAACCGTGCGAGCTTCAGCGGTCAAGGTCAACGGGTGAATCTGCGAAAGCGCATCAGGAGCAGGCAGACCCACGGTCACCGTGGTGCCTCCCACGGCAGTTGCTGAGTACGCGGTTTCAAACGCCTTGGGGTGCCCAGCCGCCTCGATCACAACTGGGGCTTTCACGCCGGCTTCTGCCACCTCGGCCGGGGTATACACCTGGGACGCACCCAACTTACGGGCCCGCTCTAATTTTTCCGGATTGGCATCCACGCCGATCACCTCACCGGTCCCCACGCTCAACGCGGTGAGCAACGCGGCCATGCCCACGCCGCCTAAGCCCACCACCATGATGCCGTCGCCAGGTCCAGGCTTGCCTGCGTTCAGCACGGCCCCTCCCCCGGTGAGAACCGCGCAACCTAGGGGCGCTGCGATCTGGGGCGGAACGTCGGACCCTACCTTGACGATTGAGGCAGCATTGACAACAGCGTGGGTGGCGAACACACTCACGCCTAAGTGGTGGTTGATGGGTTCGCCGGGCTGCCCAGCCCGCTGGTCGGCGCTGTCACCGGATTCGCTGAGTCGGCGGATCTCCCCGTCAAACGGCAAAACGCCCGCGTTGTTCGACGCGGTCCCCGGAGTACACGGAAGCTTGCCGTCGGTCGCACAGTTGGCACACTGCCCGCACCTGGGCAAGAACACCGTCACCACGTGGTCGCCGGGGGCAAATTCGGTGACGTCTTCGCCCACCTTTTCGACGACCCCGGCGCCTTCGTGCCCAAGAAGCATGGGAAGGGGCCGAGGTCGGTTACCGTCCACAACGGACAGGTCAGAGTGGCACAGTCCGGCTGCGGTCATGCGGATGAGCACCTCGTGAGGGCCGGGTTCGTCCAATTCCACTGACGTGATGTCGATGGGACGGGACTGCGCGTAGGGGCGTTGCGCACGCATTTCGCGTAAGACCGCACCGGTGATTTTCATGAACCCTCCTGACCTGACTAACCCGCGTTGCACTCATGGTATGCGGAACCCGGCGCAAAGTGAGGAGTTCTGATGGACTTTTACTTCACCAGTTCAAAACGTTCCACTACACGTGCGGACGCCCAGAAGTGCAGTTCGTACATGCACGCCTGGCGGAATGTCTGTTCCATTTTTTCGCGTTCTTCGGGGCGTGCATTTTCCAGCTCACGTTCCAGAATTTCGACGGCCTGGCGGGTTCCAGCGTCGAACTCTTCTGAGTCGTACTCTTCGATCCACTGCTTGTAGGGGTGTGTGTCCATTCCGTCGCCAACCAGGCGGGTGAGCACCTTGCCTACGTGGGCGTACACCCAGAAACATGGGAGAACGCCGGCCACTCCCACCTCATAGGATTCGGTCGTAGCGGTCGCCATGAGGAATGACACGTATCCCAAGGTCGTGGGTGAGGCAACTGGTTTGCCGTTTTCGTCGTTGAGTTCGGCAATGTGGTGTGAGAATTCGGTCGATTCGAGTAGCGCTTCGTGCATTTCGTTTTCAACTGCAACGGCCGTTCCCGCCGAGGTCGCCCAGAACCGCATGTCGTCGTTGTTAGCGGCCCGGTGCCCCAGCAGAAGCATGGTGCGTGCGTAGCCGTCTAAGTAGATTTCGTCCTGGATGAGGTAGTTGGTGAATGCGCGTGCATCCAGGTCACCAGCCGCGAGTTCCTGCAGGTACGTGAGGTTTTCGGTCGCGGTGATGATGTCGTCGCAAGAGTCCCACAGCGCTTGCGTGTGGGGGCCCGCAACGTAAAGGTTACGTAGTTCACGACCAATTTCGGCGGCCGAGGTCGTCGCAGTCATGAGTGTTCCTTTCAGTGGGGTGGGTTTTAAGAGGGCTATTAGTGGGCCGGACTTCAGGGGGTTGGGATGGTCACCATGTGGTCGACGGGGCCGTGGGCCCCGTTGGGGTCGAGTGACAGCGTCCAGTCTTTGCCGGACTCCAAAGCGCGGGC
>CABTZC010000239.1 GCA_902489185.1 uncultured Brevibacterium sp.
CTGATGTGTCAACTATCACCACTGGTGCGGGAGTGGGGTGGAAGTGTCAACGATGTCCTGACTGATGTGTCAACTGTCTTGGACAAAACCGCTGGGTGTAGGTGTCAACTAAGTCCTGACGCAGGACACTGTCGCGGGCACCATGTGATCAGTCGGGACATAGTTGATGTCACGCACATTGATTGTGCGAATACCACTAGTCGTACTTTGTGATGTCGATGTTGAAATACATAATGAGCGCCATGGCCCACGTGCCAATCAAGGTAAAGAAACCCAAGAACCGCAAGTACCCAACGATTGTTTTATCGTGGGACCCCTTGCGCTTTGCCTGAGCGGCCAGAACCCACGCTGTGACAGCGCCTCCCACCGACAGCACCACGGCGGCTAGTGCGACAAACATGCGTGGCAACATCGCAACTGGTTGCGCCCACAGCACGCCCACCACAATCACAACGATGAAGAACAGTACCCACCCAAAAATAGTGACGATAGGGCGCGCGAGCGTCCAGCGGGCTGGAGCGGCAAGAACGACCGCAAAGAACACGACAAACGCTGCAATTGTGAACAAAAAACCTGCAGTGAGCGGGGTTGACTCAGTGCCCTCACGGAACATCAGCCCGGTGAGCGCGCCAGTCCAGAAACCCAGCAGCAACACAAACACCAAGCCGATTCCACCAAGGTGAACGGGCTTGCCAATGCGCTTGCCCAGGGACATGACTGACTCATTTTTATGCGCCTCACTTTCCGAGGCGGCAAAGACAGCTTCAGGATTCCTCGTGACCACATCGGCAAAGCGATAGGGGTCGCCCAAGGCCTGCGGCAAGGGCGAACCGCCTGACGACGCGACGACGCGGTGAAGGTGGTCAACCGTCCGGTTCACCGTGGCATGATCCACCCCGTTGTGATTCAACCGGTGAACAACAGCCCATGCCCATTGCGCGTCTGCTCCTTGAAGGTTGCCAATGGGGCGATGTGGTGAGTGAGACATGTTTCGACTATAACCACTTTGTCGAGACCAACCGGCGCAAGAACGTAGCCCCTCACTACTGTGAGCGAGGGGCTACGCGCGTGTTGTGGACTTTAGAGAACGCGATCTATCCGAAAGTCAATCCATAGTAGTTCAGTGCGTCTGTGACTGGCTGGAAGTACGACTGGCCGTCAATATAACCCCCGTTGAAACCACAGCGCTGCGCAGCTGGGCCACCTGAGGTCATACCCACTGCATAGCCGCCCGAAGTGTACGCGCCTCCGGAGTCACCGGCTGCCGTGCATACGGTTGAGGTTCCCAGTCCAGAAACCTGAGCGACGGCTTGTCCATACTCGTCGGAGTAGGTCACGGATGCGTTATATCCAGTCACCTGTCCACATGTGACACCCGAGGTTGCTCCGGTCCGGCATAGGTCTGTTCCTACGGGTGCTTTCCAGTCACCTCGGGAGGAATCCGAAATGCCCGCGTTGGAACCATATGTGTTGACGTCAGTGGAAAGATCGGAGCCTTGCGCCAGGACTACGTAACCGATGTCGTAATCCGGGAGGCCATCATAGGACTTGAATGCAGTGTCGCCGTGCGTTGCGAACAGGCTACCGTTTGCATAGAACGACTGCTGGTTTTCAACGCAGTGGCCAGCCCACACCATGGCTTTTTGACCATCGCGCGTGGTCGCTGGGAATCCGGCGGAGCAGTATCCGCCCGATTCCATGCTGATTTTGTCTCCACCGGCTGCGCTGGAGTGAATTTCGTTGCGCTTACCTTGGGTGAACTCGACAGCGGAGCCGAACTTCTTGGCCTTCTTTACCAAGCTGGAGTTGGCGTTCTTTTCTGTCACAGTGATGACTACACGGTCTTTGCGAATGTCAGGGACAACTGATGCGACATCGTCCCCATTCTTCAACTCTTTATTGAGTGATTTAACGATCGAGTTGAGTTTGCTCTCGCCGTTTTCGACGTGGCGAACCTTGAGGCCCTTCTTTTTGGCGGCTTTCTCGGCCTTACTTCCCTGTGGCGCCTGCACAACGAGTTTGTTGTCCTTATCAAAGAACGCTCCATCGTAGGAGTAGCCGTTCTTCTTGAGGTCGTACAGGTTGTTGTTTTGGCTAGCCTGCTTTTTTAGGTGAGCTCGTTGAGCGGCTTCAGAGCGACCCGACGATTTGGCCATGATTTTGACCTGCTCGTCACTAAATGACGGGTTGATGTGTTTGACCTCGGGTGAAGCCTTAGCCGGCTGAGGCGCGGCGTGGGTGACGGCCGGTTGTGCGGCGGCAAGTCCGGAAAGTGCGAATGCTCCAGCCAGTGCGGTGTATAGGATTTTTCTCTTCACTGAGTTCTCCTTTTCTCGAATGGGAACACTTCCACTTTTTCTAAAAGTGAGGTTGGTCACTATTGAGCAAAGGTCAGTTTCGAGAAGAACTTCGGCAGGGGTGTCCTAGACCTTGGTAAGAGATCTATGACCAAAGTAGTATTGCCTAGCTCACATTTTCAGCAGCATTATTGGGTTATGAAAAAACTTACATACGCTTTGTTGTCGGGTCTTGTGGTTCTCGGGGTCAGCGCCCCCGCTCCTGCGGTGGCTGCCGAAGATCCCACGATTCCGTGGTTCTGCTATAGCCGCCCAATTATGGGTATTTGCCCTGCTGAACTGCTCAAATAGCTAGTCTCTAGCGTGAAATAAAACGTAATCTACGTCACTACGTGTTGTATGATCATGCAATGCGCAGAATGGGTCGCGTCGTCAGGGATGATACGCAAACAGTCGGACGCAGTATTATTCCACTGACCCTCGCAGGTCTTTTCGCACTCGCAAGTCTGCTTGATCAATCCACGTACGCACTTGGCCCTGCTGCAGTGGTCATCGTTCTAGTGATTAGTGTCGGAATCGCGCTCATAGTGGTGACTCCGTGGATCGCGGTAGGTGTCTGTGCGCTGATGGTCGTCGTATCGGTCATTGTTGACGTTACCTTCTTTGGCGTTGCGGCCCTGTTGTTACCCGTGACTGCGGGGTACATGGTTGTCCGCGGTACCAAATGGGCTGGGTACGCTTTCATGATGACCGTGGCAGTGTTGTTAAGCGGGGCTGTCATGACGTCCGAGGTGTCACGGGCCGTTCTTGCATCATCTGTCGTTTTCTGGGTGATAGTGGGTGCCATTGCTCTGGGCGGTGGGCACTTAGTGCGATACCTGCTGATGCGTGAAGCACGATTAAAAGAACAAGCGCGGCTCTCTCTAGACGCATTGCGCACTGAGCTTTCTCGTGATCTTCATGACTCGATCGGTGGAGTCCTTACACGTGTCTCACTTCTTGCCCAACAGGCACGCATGTCTGAACCTGCAAAAGTAACTGCGAACTTGGACCAGATCGTGAACGAGGCTCATTCCGCGACCGGCGAAGTACGAGTTCTTATTAGCCGACTGCGGAC
>CABTZC010000240.1 GCA_902489185.1 uncultured Brevibacterium sp.
AGACATTGACCAGATTGTGGTGATCGTGGGGCCCGAAGGCGGTATCACGCCTGCCGAGGTTGACGCGCTCGTGTCGGAGGGCGCCCGGACAGCCGTTCTGGGGCCAACGATTCTGCGGGCTTCCACGGCGGGTCCTGTCGCGCTGGCGATTGTGCAGACGTTGTTGGGGCGCTGGAAGTAGCCCGGGCTAGACTAGTGATAGCTCAAACGAAAGGACACACTCTGGAAACCGCACCCACTGTGCACCTGACCATTCCCGATTCGATTGACCCCGTTGCACTTCTTGGCCCGGCCGACTCCAACCTCAAAACGCTCGAACGTCTAGAGCCTTCAGTCGATATTCTGGCGCGTGACCGGGGCCTGAGGATCCGGGGGCCACAGGAAAACGTCGATGCGGTTGTCAAAACCGTGGGGCAGCTCAAACGGTTGGTGGCTGCAGGGCAGCAGGTGACTTCCGGTACCGTTGAGCAAGTCCACGGCATGGAGCACGCTGAACCCGCGCAGGTTCTCACAGAAAACGTGGTGTCTCACCGTGGGCGCACGGTTCGCCCAAAAACCTTTGGGCAGCACGAATACGTCAACGCGATCCGCACACACACCATCACATTTGGGATTGGCCCGGCGGGTACCGGAAAGACGTATTTGGCCATGGCCATGGCGGTGAATGCGCTGAGCCGAGGTGATGTCAAGCGCATCATTTTGACGCGCCCAGCCGTGGAAGCAGGGGAGAAGCTCGGGTTCTTGCCTGGGACGCTGGACGAAAAGATCGACCCGTATGTGCGTCCGTTGTACGACGCGCTTCACGACATGGTCGAACCTGAACGCATTAAAGGGCTTTTGGAGTCGGGGATTATTGAAGTTGCACCGCTTGCGTATATGCGCGGGCGCACGCTCAACGACGCCTTCATCATTTTGGATGAAGCCCAGAACACCACGCCTGAACAGATGAAAATGTTCCTCACTCGGTTGGGCTTCCAATCGCGTATGGTGGTGACCGGCGACATCAGCCAGGTCGACTTGCCAGGTTCGACTCCCAGCGGACTGCGGATTGTGGCCAACATCCTCAAAGACGTCGATGACATTTGCTTTTTCAACCTCACCAGTAAAGATGTGGTCAGGCACCCGTTGGTGAGCAAAATTGTTGACGCGTATGACTCGCAGACTGGTGGTGGGGTATGAGTATCGAACTGGGGAACGAAACCGAGCACCAGGTTGAACTGGAGCGAGTGCACGATTGTGCCCGGTTCGCTCTCGACACGCTACACGTTCATCCGGCAGTCGAGTTGTCCATCCGGTTTATCAGTGACGACGTCATGAGCGAGCTGCACGACACGTGGATGGGGCTTGTCGGAACAACCGATGTCATGTCCTTTCCCATGGACGAGCTCAAACCGGGACATGACGAACCGGGGGTGCTGGGTGACATCGTGATCAGCCCGTCTGTAGCAGACCAACAAGCGAGAGCGGCAGGGCACTCCATGAGCGATGAAATCTATCTGCTCACCGTTCACGGCATTTTGCACCTGTTGGGTTATGACCACCATGAACCAGACCAGAAAGCTGAAATGTTCGCTCTTCAACGAAAACTGCTTCTCATGTGGTTTGCTCAGATAGAACCTGGGCGCACACACGTCCCCGAACCCACAGAAGAGTAAACCGTGGACGTCTTTATCTATTTCGCTGTTGCAGTAGTCTGCGTGCTCGTCGCTTCTGTTCTAGCCGCTGCCGACTCGGCATTTAGTGTGGTTTCCCACCACGAAGTACACGACGCCGCCGAAGACGGTAGGCGCGGTGGTGAGCGTGCGTTGAAGATTGTGCGTGAACTGCCAACGCACATCAACGTGATCACGTTTGTGCGTCAGTTGTTTGAAGCCAACGCAGTCGTGTTTATCGTGGTGGGTTATGCCGAAGTCCTGGGGGCAAACTGGAAAACCATGCTGCTGGCGGCACTCACCGGTAGCGTAGCCATTTTCGTCATTGCTGGAGTATCTCCACGCACCATTGGTCGGCGCCGCTCACTGCCCGTAGCCTTGGCGCTCGCAGGTCCGGTCGCAGGTCTGCGTACCATGCTTGGACCTCTTGCCCGCGTCTTAGTATGGCTGGGTAACATGCTCACTCCAGATCGGGTGTACCGCGACGGTCCTTTTGTGACGCAAGAGCAGCTCCGTGACCTGGTTGAACGGGCGAGCGCTGGAAACATCATTGAAGATGACGAACGTGACATGATCGAACGCATCTTCACCCTCAGTGATACGCGTACGTACAAGGTCATGGTGCCGCGCACGGATGTGGTGACGATTGATGCGACAGACACCCTGGGGGATTCGCTATCGTTGTTCTTCCGTTCTGGGTTTAGCCGCATTCCGGTAGTCGACGGCGATATCGACCAGATGACCGGAGTTCTCTACCTCAAGGACGTGTCGCGCAGGCTGTACAAGGCGCCAGAAGACGCGCACACACAATCAGGTACGCTTGCCCGAACGGTGCCATATGTCCCGGAGACTAAGCCGGTTGCTGACTTGTTGCGCGACATGCAGCACGAAGCCACACATGTCGCCGTTGTGATCGATGAGTACGGCGGTACTGCTGGCATCATCACGATCGAAGACATCGTGGAAGAGATCGTGGGTGAAATCGCTGACGAGTACGACTCCGAAGACGACGAGATCGTCGAAATCGAGCCGGGCGTGTACCGCGTGGATACGCGCATGCTCATTGACGACCTCGCTGAGTTCTTCGACGTTCGAATTGAAGAAGACGACGTGAGCTCCGTGGGTGGACTGTTGACCACGCTGATTGGCAAAGTGCCTATCGAAGGCTCGCGTGCCGAATGTGCGGGCTTACATATTGAGGCCGAACCCGGGCAGGGCCGACGTCACCGCGTCCACCATGTGATTGTGAAGAGAATCGAGGAACCAGATGAGCCTGTTTCGTGAAGTGCCCAGTGACTTTCGTGCCGGGTTCGCGTGTTTTGTGGGCCGGCCCAACACGGGAAAGTCCACGCTGACCAATGCGCTCGTAGGAACCAAAGTGGCTATTACGTCAAACAAGCCACAGACCACCCGCCACACGATTCGCGGAGTTGTTCACCGCGACGATCACCAGTTGATCGTCGTGGACACGCCTGGGCTCCACCGACCTCGGACACTTTTGGGTTCGAGGCTCAATGACTTGGTAGCTTCCACACTTGCTGAAGTTGATGTGATCGGTTTTTGTCTGCCGGCCAACGAAAAAATTGGGCCGGGGGACCGTTACATCGCTGAACAGTTGGAGATGATTGCACGCACAACCCCGGTTGTTGCGATCGTGACGAAGACCGACACTGTGCCCAAAGGGCAGGTGGTTGAGGCGCTTACTGCTGTGAATGAGTTGGGGGACTTCGCCGAGGTCGTCCCAGTTTCTGCGG
>CABTZC010000241.1 GCA_902489185.1 uncultured Brevibacterium sp.
GCTAAGGACCAGAGTTTAGGCATGAGCACCACAGCCGTCATGATCTTCCGCACCTGGGTCACCACCTGGGCACGCGTACAATCCAAAACCTTCGCCAACACGCCTTCAGTCGGGGTCGGTAGTTCACCAGGTACCCGTTCAACACTGGCAACCGTTGCCACCTCACCCGAAGGCAAAGCCACACACGCCACCACATCATCCACACCCACAGACGCCTGGGCGCGTGGACTCCCACCCACAGAGCTTTGCCCCGCCTTCCCGTTAGTAACCAGCGGACCCGCACCAGGGTTAGAGGTGAACACTGCGTGCATGCCACCGGTGAAATCATCCAACGGCACAATATGAGCGCTCATCAACGCAGCAACAGCTTCGGCTTGTTTCACCCGGGCTTCATCCATCAGCCGCGTGGTGTCCTTGACTGCTTCGAACAACTCAACAGCCGGCCCGTCATACATGTCATTGCGCGTATCCGCGTGTGTTGTGGTCATGCGGTGTCACCTCCTTTACATACCCCCTATTCTATTTGCGTTCGAATGTGTGAGTCAAGGGTTTTGCTCATTTTATTTCGATTTATGTTCGAACGAGCGTTCAGTCAAAGAAACGAACAAGTGCAGCTGCGAAAAACAACAAATGCATAACTGCGGAACTTAAAGGCACCCAGCTGAGGAGACAACAAACGCTCAATTGTGAGCACGACAAGCGCTTAGTGAAAGCGTTCAATTGCGGACGCTTGTGTCGTTCAGCAGTAGACGCGAAAACGAAGCTCGTTCTGGACACCGCAATCGAAGCTCGACAGTGAAAGTGGCGGTCACGATAGACCAGCAAAGCAAGACGTCCCGATCAAGACGCGCCACTCCGCAAGGGCCGTAAGGAGTTTCCCAACTCCATCCCTCATACTGGACATACACTGTCTATCTGATTGGAGACTCGACATGACTCACAGGTCAGCACTTTCCCTACTGCTCAGTGCAGTTCTGACCTTGGTGATCGGTTCGTTCGGCCTGATGTCCGCTTCGCCAGCCCTCGCCCACGACCAGCTGATCGGGTCTAACCCCAAAAATGGCGCCAAGCTGGACAAGCAACCCGAATGGCTCGAACTGGAGTTTTCCGGCGATATCCAGGAAATCGGCACCGAAATCCAGGTCATGCACAAAGGCAAAGACGTATCTGCCGGTGAAATCGCAGTCGACGGCCGCAAGGTGACCTCGGCCCTTCCTGACGACCTCGAACCCGGCGACTACAAGGTCGTGTGGCGCGTAGTCAGTTCGGACGGCCACCCCATCAGCGGAGACCTCACATTCACCATCAAAGACAGCAACGCGGCAGGTGGAACCACCTCGGAAAACGAAGGTGACGACTCCCAGGAAGAAGCACCAGCCGAAAACAAAGAAAACGCCGCCGACGCATCCACGAACAGCACCGATGCCACCGCTACTGCTGGCGACAACAACAGCAGCATGTCACCGCTCGCCTACGTGGCAATCGCCATTGGTGCAGTCGCTGTTGTTGCGCTGGTCATTGTGATGTTCCGTCGCAAAAGCCGCGGTCTCGAACAGTAGCCGCTAGCGCACACCCCACTTCTTTAAGCACTCGCCCCGGTTCGGCAATACACTGCTGGACCGGGGCGAAGTCGGTGAGCGCGAAAACTTCAGCCACCTCGGCGCCGGAAAACCCAGCCTCCTCCCCGCGCCCGGCACCCACGTCACTGGGACGCAACTTCGCCTGCCCACACACCACAATCACCGGCACGCCAGCGGCCCCGGCGCGAGCAATCACCGCGCCCGGCCCCTTGCCGCCCAGCGTCTGCTCGTCGAACTGGCCCTCGCCCGTGACCACAACACTGGCGCGCGCCAATTGTTCGCCGAACCCCACCGCCGAGAGCACAAACTCGGCCCCAGACACTCGGTCCGCACCCAGGCCCGCCATGAGCGCGAACCCCAGCCCGCCAGCGGCTCCCGCACCCGGCACATCCCGCACGCGTCCGGTCGGGTCCAGCTGGTCTGCCCACCGCACCAACCGTCCCTCCAACCTGGCCACGGTCGCCCGGTCGGCGCCCTTCTGAGGCCCAAACACCTCGGCGGCCCCACGCGGCCCGGTAAGCGGGTTGTCCACGTCGCACGCCACGGTGAAGGTCGCGCCCGAGGTGTCCACCCCCGCGTCTTTCACCGCCCTGAGTGCGCCCCGACCACCGTCGCTTGTAGCCGACCCACCCACACCAACCACGATCCGCGTGCACCCGTACTCGATAGCGTGCGCGATCAGCTCGCCGGTGCCGTACGTGTGCGCATCCCACGCAGTCTGCGGTGACGGGTCTACCAGGTGCAGCCCGGACGCTTGGGCCATTTCGATGACGGCCGTCTCATTCAGCGACGCCCACCGCGCGGACACTGGCTGACCCAACGGCCCGGTCACTTCCACCTGGTGCGCCTCATATCCGCAAGTCACCAACGCATCCACGGTGCCCTCACCACCGTCGGCAAGAGGCAGAGCCGTCACCGGGAAACCGGCATCTTCGCACGGTCCGCGCAGGCTCTGCGCCACCTCGAGCGAGCCGATCGTCCCCTTGAATGCATCACTAACAATGAGGATCATGTGTTCATTATGGTGCATGCCCGCAAGGCGATAACGTAGAACCATGACTGTTCTTCCAACTGATGATTTCTTCCGTCACGTCAACGGCCAGTGGCTCGACACATGTGAAATTCCGCAGGATCGGGCCGGGGACGGTCAGATGCGTCAGTTGCATGACGCCGCCGAGGTCGCAGTCCGTGACATTATTACCGGGCTTGGCACAAGGGCCGGGGACGGGGCTGAGGCGCCTGCGGGTTCGGCAGCGCAGATGGTGTCCGACCTGTACGCCAGCTTCATGGACACCCAAACCATTGAAGACCGTGGCCTAGAACCACTCCAGCCTTTGTTTGACCTGGTGAAGAACGCTACCAGCCACCAGGAACTCGCCCGCGTTTCCGGTGAACTGTACCGTCACGGGGTAAGCGGTGTGATCGCCGCATACGTGTCACCGGACGCCATGAAGTCTGACACGTACGCCATGTACCTCATGCAAGACGGCATCACGTTGCCTGATGAGTCGTACTACTCAGACGACCAGTACAGCGAGATCCGCACCAAGTTCGTCGAGCACATCGACCGTCTGGCACAGCTCACCGACTTAGAAAAACACACCGGGTTCACCAGCTCTGACCTGGCAACTCACGTTCTGGCACTCGAAACCGACATGGCCTCCCACCACTGGGACCGCGTGGCTGTGCGTGACGCCCAGAAAACATACAACCCGGTCACGCGCGCTGAACTCGCTGAACTCGCGCAAGGTTTCGACATCAATGCGTGGCTAGACGCCCTGGGAGTAGACACCAGCGTAGACCACTTCATCGTGGGCCAGCC
>CABTZC010000242.1 GCA_902489185.1 uncultured Brevibacterium sp.
CAGACGTGTGCTCTTCCGATCTTCGACCGAGCACACCTTCTTGCCGGCGATGTCGTCAGGGCCAGCGATGTCGGAGTCTGCCTTCACGAGGAGGTCCTGTCCAGCTACGTAGTACGGACCTGCGAAGTCAACGACCTCTTTACGCTTGTCGTTGATGGTGTAAGTTGCCACGATCATGTCGACGTTGCCCTGCTGCAGGAACGGTTCGCGGTTCGCCGAAACCGTTTCGACGAACTCGATTTCGTCGGCCTTGAATCCCAAGCTTGCGGACACCATCTTGGCGATTTCAATGTCGAAGCCTTCAGGCTTGTCCGCACCAGCACTGATGTTACCCAGACCTGGCTGGTCGTACTTCACGCCCACCTTGATCTTGCCTGCGTCCTTGGCTTTCTTCCAGGTGGGGCTGTCTGCCAGATCGACATCTTCAGCAACCTTGTATTCGGGTGCTTCGCCACCGGACCCCTGTTCCCCAGGTGCGCCTTCTTTACCGCAACCGGTCAACGCGAGAATACCCACGGCCAGTCCGGCAACGAGCGTCGTTACTTTCTTCATTGGTTTCTCCTCAGTGAGTCAGGATCTTAGACAAGAAGTCTTTTGCACGATCCGATTGGGGGTTGGTAAAAAACTCTTCAGGTTCGGCGACTTCGACAATCTCTCCGTCCGCCATGAACACCACGCGGTTAGCTGCTTTGCGAGCGAATCCCATTTCGTGGGTGACGACCACCATGGTCATGCCGTCTTTCGCCAACGTGACCATGGTGTCCAGGACTTCGTTGATCATTTCCGGGTCCAAGGCCGAGGTGGGCTCATCAAACAGCATGAGTTTGGGTTTCATTGCAAGGGAGCGGGCAATCGCCACACGCTGTTGCTGACCGCCTGACAGTTGTGCCGGGTATTTGTTGGCCTGGTGGTCCACTCCCACACGTTTCAGAAGTTGCATCGCAAGGTCGTCAGCGTCCTTCTTTGACATTTTGCGAACTTTAATGGGACCCAAGGTCACGTTTTCCAAGATGGTCATGTGCGCAAACAGGTTGAATGACTGGAACACCATGCCCACGTCTGACCGCAGAGCCGCAAGCTCGGTACCTTCTTGTGGGAGGTCCTTGCCGTCGATTTTGATGGAGCCCTCGGAGATGGTTTCCAAGCGGTTGATCGTACGACACAGCGTGGACTTACCTGACCCGGACGGCCCAATCACAACAACAACCTCACCTCTGTCGACAGTGAGGTTGACATTTTTAAGAGCGTGGAAGTCGCCGTAGTACTTTTCCACACCCGTGAGCTCCACAAGCGGAGTTGAAGTCTGATCGGTCATAAGGAGAACTCTAATGATTTGTTGATCTACGTCACAATCCGGAACGCCGATCAACCGTCAATTACCGCAATTTGTAACCGTATCTTGACCTAATCAGGCGCTTTCACTCGCGCCTCATCATCGCTTGTGGCGACAAAAGCAGCGATGAGCGTCGAAAGCGGAATGGCACACACCAGCCCAATGGACGTCACGAGAGTGAGCACAACATGAGCCGACATTTCACCCAAGGTGAGTTGGGTGAACAGATTGGCTCCACTTGTCAGAGTCACCAAGAGAACAGCAAGTGAGCTACCTGCGAATGCAAAAACCACGGTATAGACGGTCGAGGCGATGTGGTCTCTACCGATCCGCATGGCCGAGGTGAAAAGAGATCGCACTGAGGAACCCGGTGCGGTTCGTGCAAGCTCCCACACAGTTGCTACCTGTGTAATAGCGACATCGTTAAGAACACCAATACCGGAGATCAACACACCACAAATCACAATGTCAGATGCTGAAAGTCCGTAGTACGTGTTCAGAATGAACAGTTCGTCTGTATAGAGCCCGCCCAGGTGCGCCCAGCGCGTCCAGATCACCGCAAGAATTCCGGAGATTGCGACACCTGCCAACGTCCCGATGAGCGCCGCGGTCGTTCTGGCATTCAAACCATGGGCCAAGTACAGGACAGAAAAAAGAATGGCAGCCGATGATGTCAGCCCCACACCAATTGCTGAATTGCCACTCAGAATCGACGGGAGCATGAAGCCCACAATGACCACCATCGCGATACTGAGCCCTATGAGCGCACGGGCGCCCCGCAACCCTGCGACCACGAGAATCGCAACCACATAGATCGCACTCAACACGCCCAGGGGAACACGCCGGTCATAGTCAATAAAGACCACTTCTCCCCCAGCATTGCCGTCCACGACGCGCACACTGTCTGACACCTCGGGAATGGACGCTTCTTTGGGAAGCTTCACCACATTGTCGCCGGCTTTCACCGTCACGCACGAAGGCGTGACCGCTTCCTGGCACGCACCCGCGTCAACAGCCGTGACCGTGACCGTGTAGATGTCGCGGTCGTCAGTATTTTCGACATGGTGTGGCCAGTAGGCGATCACGCCTACAACCGTGAGTAGCGCGAAAGGTGCGAGCGCTACAAGCATGAGCGCCCACATGTATTTCGACGCGCTGGGCTGGCGCTGGGGAATGACGTGCACGCGCCGTTATATTCCTAGCAGCCCAGGCCCTGTGCGAGGTAGTTTTCGACATCGTCGATAGCGATGCGTTCCTGGCTCATGTCGTCACGCTTACGCACGGTCACTGCATTGTCGTCGAGTGAGTCGAAGTCAAACGTGATGCAGAATGGGGTTCCGATTTCGTCTTGGCGACGGTAACGACGACCAATTGCTCCGGCGTCGTCAAAGTCGATGTTCCAACGTTTGCGCAGGTTCGCTGCCAAAGCGCGCGCCTGTGGCGACAGTTTTTCGTTGCGCGACAACGGAAGGACCGCAGCCTTCACTGGTGCCAGACGAGGGTCGAGTTTGAGCACAATACGCTTATCTGTTCCGCCCTTGGTGTTGGGCGCTTCGTCTTCGCTGTACGCGTCGACGAGGAACGCCATCATGGAACGGGTCAGACCGAAGGATGGTTCGATCACGTATGGGGTGTACCTGTCGCCGGTTGCCTGATCGAAGTACTGGAGCTTTGCGCCAGAAGCTTCTGTGTGGTTGGACAGGTCGAAGTCTGTACGGTTTGCTACACCCATGAGTTCGCCCCACGGATTGCCCTGGAATCCGAACTTGTATTCCAGGTCAATCGTGGCGTCCGAATAGTGGGCGCGCTCATCTGCTGGCACATCGAATTTGCGCATGTTGTCCGGGTTAATACCCAGGTCCACGAACCAGTTCCAGCACGCGTCCACCCATTCGTCGAAGTACTTCTGTGCGTCGTCTGGATGCGTGAAGTACTCGATCTCCATCTGCTCGAACTCGCGGGTACGGAAGATGAAGTTACCTGGAGTGATTTCATTGCGGAAGGCCTTACCCACCTGGCCAATACCGAACGGTGGCTTACGGCGGGGCG
>CABTZC010000243.1 GCA_902489185.1 uncultured Brevibacterium sp.
CGCGGGGGCACGTGAACGCGTGTAGTGTGAACTTTATGACACGATCAAAGGCGATTCGTTCCACGACCAAACGACTCGACACGGTTCACTCCGCTTCATATTTCGCGCAAGAGATGGTGGCTGAGCTCGACGCGCTTGGGGTTCAGCGCGACGCACAGTACCTGGCGCAACGTGCTGCGCCGTTGGGGCGGGCCAGTGCTGAACTGGTGACCGCGACCTTTTATAGTTTTGCTCCCGCTTATGTCGCAGCTCATGTTCCGGCTTGTTGGGAGCTAGCGTCGCCGGAGGAGATTCACGCTGCCCGGGTACGTGCCGCGGAAAAGATTGTCGAAAAGTTGGTAGCGGGGCCAGGTGGTAGCGAACTACTGGAGTCCATTCCGCACATTCGCCGGACGCTCGCCCCTGTATTTGAGGCAAGTGACGTGTGTGGAAAGCCGTTGTATGCGGCGCATGTGAGCGTGCGGAAGACGGCAGGTGATGATGTCAGCGAGCTGGCGCAATTGTGGTGGGATATCACATTGCTGCGTGAGTTCCGAGGTGACGCTCACTTGGCAGCCCTCGTTGCCACGGGCCTGGGGAGTCTCGAGTCGATCGTGTTGGACTCTGCGACAGGCAAGTCTTTTGCCCCGTATTACATGCGGAAGATGCGTGGGTGGACGTCGGAAGAATGGACCGAGGTGGCGGAAAAGTTAGCGATGGCCGGTTTCCTTACCAGTGCCGATGATGGGGCGACGTTGACGGAGGAGGGAGCTGAGTTGCGAGCGCATGTTGAGGCTCTCACTGATATGGGTGTGGCGAATACCTGGGATGTGCTGTCGGATGAGCATGTGTCTGATCTGCAAGGTTTGGCGACGTTGTGGGCCACGGCCGTCGCGCAGTCAGGGATCATTCCGCAGAAGCTGTTTGGGTAGTTATTGAGTTGGTATCAACCCAATAACCTTGGTTGCTGAAAAAGAAAACATCCCGGAACATGTGTTCCGGGATGTTCTGTGTTGTCGGGGTGACAGGATTTGAACCTGCGACCCTTCGCTCCCAAAGCGAATGCGCTACCAAGCTGCGCCACACCCCGTGTTTAGACAACTTGAAAATCATAACCCAAAAATATCTGAATGCAAATTCGGGTGTGGCTGGGGGGTGAGTGACCACGGAAGAGTGGCCGAGGTGGTTGGTGGTGTGCGGTCTGACCTGCGGAAATGCGCGTCTGTGACGTGGATTTGGTTTTTGGTGAGTGGTGTACTACAGTTGGTTGAGCGCTCGGGGATGTAGCTCAATGGTAGAGCCTCAGTCTTCCAAACTGATAGTGCGGGTTCGATTCCCGTCATCCCCTCGGATGTCAAGTCCCGGGGCACTGTTTGAAACAGAGCCTCGGGACTTTTGCTTTGCGCAGAATTTGGTTGAACCCACAAGGCTCCAGGCGTTTCCGATGTGCGTAAAGCGCAGATAAACCATTAGAATGGTCAGTTGTGTTCTGCGGGACAATTGCCCGCGTAAGTTTTAACGAGAGGTAAAAAGTGAAGAGCTCCGTCGAGAAACTCGACCCGACTCGGGTCAAGCTCAGCGTTGAAGTACCGTTTGCCGAACTCAAGCCGAGCATCGACGAGGCCTACAAGCAGATCGCTCGTCAGATCAACGTGCCTGGATTCCGTCGTGGCAAGGTGCCAGCAAAGCTGATCGATCACCGCGTTGGCCGCCCAGTTGTCATGCAGGAAGCGGTCAACAACAGCCTCGATGGCTTCTTCCGTCGTGCAGTTGAAGAAAACAGCGTCGAGCCACTGGGGCAGCCTGAAGTTGAGGTTTCGGAAGTCCCAGGCTTGGATGGTAAAGATGAAGGCGAACTGAAGTTCACGGTTGAAGTGGACTGCGTGCCAGAGGTCGAACTCCCCGCGTACTCCGACATCAGCGTCGAAGTTGAACCCATTGAGGTTACCGATGAAGACGTCGAAGCGGAACTCGACGCACTACGAAGCCGTTTTGGCACACTGAACGCAGTGGACCGTCCTGCTGCCAGCGATGACTTTGTGACCCTTGACCTGGTTGCCCTCGTCGAGGACGAAGAAGTGGACTCCGCCAACGACGTGTCTTACCAGGTCGGCTCCGGCACAATGCTCAAGGGCATGGACGAAGCACTCGAGGGGCTGTCTGAAGGCGAAGAAACCAGCTTCGAGACCCAGCTCGCTGGCGGAGAACACGCTGGAAAGGATGCGCTCGTCAAGATCACTCTCAAGTCCGTCAAGGAACGTGAACTTGCCGAGGCTGACGACGACTTCGCGCAGATGGCTTCAGAGTTCGACACGATGGAAGAACTCCGCGAGGACCTGAAAGAAACAGTAAAGCGCAACAAGGAACTTGAACAGGGCGTTGAAGCACGCGACAAGGTCCTGGAAGCTCTCCTCGAAAAGATTGACGTTCCTGTGCCGGCCAAGCTTGTTGAAGCTGAAGTCAACAGTCACCTGGAAAACGAAAACCGCACGGAAGACGACGAGCACCGCAAGGAAGTCACGGAAGAAACTGAGCGCACCATGCGTACGCAGTTCATCCTCGACGCCATTGTGAAGACTGAGTCGATCGAGGTTTCGCAGCAGGAACTCATCGAGTACATCATGACCGCATCGCAGCAGTACGGCATGAGCCCGCAGGACTTCATGCAGGCGCTCGGATCGCAGGGACAGGTTATGGCCCTGCAGGCCGATGTTGCGCGTCGTAAGGGTCTCGCAAACGTTCTGTCAGAGGCCAAGGTCGTGGACACCGAAGGCAACGTGGTCGACATGACTGCCTTCACCACCCCAGCCGCTGACGAAGAAGAAGTTGCAGAAGCTGAAGCCGAAGCGGAAGAAGCTGTTGAAGAAGCAGAAGCTGCTGAAAGCACAGAAGAAGAAAAGGCAGAGGACACCGACAAGTAGTCGCCACTGCCACAAAGCCCGCCACGCACACCCGGTGCGAGGCGGGCTTTTCTGTATCCCACCTCGGCGGACACTTTCACGCTGATGGCGAACAACGGGCGAACTGGGACTAAAACTGGCCTCAAGCGGGTTAAAGTTCGTAGAAATTACCTCTATTACAGGAGTGAAACGTGACGAACCACGAATGGACAATGGATGTCCCGGGCTCCGGCATGGGCCTGGACGACCACATCTACAACCGTCTGCTCAAAGAACGGATCATCTGGCTGGGTTCTGAAGTGCGTGACTCCAACGCAAACGCCATCTGCGCGCAGATGATGCTCCTGGCCGCTGAGGACCCTGAAAAAGATATTTGGTTGTATATCAACTCCCCAGGCGGATCTGTGACTGCCGGAATGGCAATCTACGACACCATGCAGTACATCAAGC
>CABTZC010000244.1 GCA_902489185.1 uncultured Brevibacterium sp.
GATTGACCCGGGAAAAGCAAGCCCGATAGGTAATGATCGTATGCCGTTGGGAATTGTGTGCCGTGAACGTTCCTCAAGCTGATCTAAAGCATGACCTACTGCTTGAGCAACTTCCGTAGCCGTTGACGGCGCAGGCGTAGGAATGCGTAGTTGCTCGTCCATCAGCTGACCCGACGCAGAGTCGACACACGCAACCTTAATTCCAGTTCCGCCAATATCAATTCCCACGGCCCACTGCTCAGCCACGGCTCGTCCTCGCTACTCCTGGTCGGGGAGGGTCAAGATTTCTGACCCGGTTTCAGTCACTACTAAGGTATGTTCAAACTGAGCAGAGCGCTTGCGGTCTGCTGTCACGATTGTCCAACCGTCGTCCCACGCTTTGTATTTTTCAGTGCCGAGGTTGAGCATGGGTTCGATCGTAAAGATCATTCCCGGTTCCATGACTTCGTTGTGTGCAGGGGCTGCGTCATAGTGAGGGACGATGAGCCCTGTGTGGAAGTCTCGGCCTACGCCGTGCCCGGTGAAGTCGCGTACCACGCCGTAGCCAAAACGGTTGGCATACTTTTCGATGACGCGCCCAATGATGTTGATTTCGCGCCCGGGTTTGACGGCTTTGATTCCTCTCATGGTTGCTTCGTATGTGCGTTCCACCAGCAACCGTGATGCTTCGTCCACCTCACCCACAAGGAACGTGTAGTTGGTGTCACCGTGCATGTCGCCGATGTATGCGGTGATATCCAGATTGATGATGTCGCCGTCTTTGAGCACCGTGGAATCTGGGATGCCGTGACAGATCACTTCGTTGACCGATGTGCAGATGGACTTGGGGAAACCTCGGTAACCCAAGCACGATGGATACGCATTGTGGTCAAGCAGGTATTCGTGTGCGATCTTGTCGATCTGGTCAGTCGTGTTCCCTGGAACGCACGCTTTGCCAGCTTCAACGATGGCGTTTGCTGCGATTCGTCCCGCAATCCGCACACGCTCGATCTCTTCATCCGTGTACATGTTCCCACCCAATCCTTCAGTGGGCTCACGTTTGCCCACATACTCCGGGCGTGGAATTGAAGATGGGACGGAAAGCTGAGGGGAAACAGTGCCTTTAGTGAGGTTACCTATCGAAGTCATGATGACTCCATGATAGTCATAGGGGCCCAGCTGGTGGCTGGACCCCTATGTGCCTATTTACTTGAGAATCTCGTCAACTGGCGTGAACTGCATATTAAATGCTTCCGCTACGGCCTCATTGGTGACGTGTCCTGCGTGAGTGTTCAGGCCCTTGGCCAGAGCAGAGTCCTTCCGCATAGCGTCCTGCCACCCCATTGACGCGATCCTCGTTGCGTACTGCAAGGTGGCGTTGGTCAAAGCACGTGTGGACGTCGCAGCCACAGCGCCGGGCATATTAGCCACGCAGTAGTAGATCGAGTTGTGAACGCGGTACGTGGGGTCGTCGTGGGTTGTAGGCCGTGAGTTTTCGAAGCATCCACCCTGGTCGATCGCGATATCGACCAGTACCGATCCGTGTCGCATGTTCTTCACCATGTCGTCAGTGACCAACTTGGGGGCACGTTTACCTGGTATCAGCACAGAGCCCACCACAAGGTCAGAGGTAGCTAGTGCTCGTTCAATTTCATACGCGTTGGACACCGTGGTCTGCATGAGTGAGCCGAAAGTCTCGTCGAGCTGGCGCAAACGCCCAATATTGATATCGATGATCTCAACGCGAGCGCCCAGACCAGCAGCGATGCGCGCAGCGTTCGTACCTGCAACACCAGCACCAATCACGGTGACGTGGGCGCGTTCAACGCCCGGGGTACCTGCAAGCAAAACTCCGCGACCGCCTCGGGGTGACAGAAGCTCCGCGGCGCCTACAAGCGGGGCAAGACGGCCGGCGATTTCAGACATAGGGGCGAGGAGTGGCAACATACGGTTTTCCAGCTGAACTGTTTCGTATGCGATAGCCGTGGTGCCGGATTCCAGGAGTGCCTTGGTGAGTGGTTCGTCAGCGGCCAAGTGCAAATACGTAAACAGCGTGAGATCTTCACGCAAAAAGCCGTACTCAGACGCGATTGGTTCCTTAACCTTGAGAACCATCTCGCCCGCTTCCCATGTTTCTTTAGCCGTGTCGGCAATCTGGGCACCAGCATCGATGAACTGCTCATCGGTGATCGCTGACCCAACACCAGCGCCCTTCTGCACGATTACCGTGTGACCAGCACGTACAAGCTCAGTAACACCAGCAGGGGTGACAGCAACGCGATTTTCATTGTTCTTGACTTCGGTCGGGACTGAGATACGCATCCGTTCTCCTTTGTTCGTGACGCATGTCTGAAAGCCACTCATTGAGCAGTTTGAACAATACTCACACATGCACAGTTATCCAAAATACGGACTTCATATTGTTGAACAGGTTTCTTTATGTACAGGTCGCGATACGCTGAGTGCATACACCACTGACTGGAGGGAACACTCATGGCAGACACCGGCGACGAAAAATACTTCTTCAACCTGGAGACCGGGCAGGTCGAAAAAGGCAAGGTCAGCGCATGGGATAAGCGCATGGGCCCGTATGACACTCAGCAGGAAGCACAACAGGCTCTTGAAACAGCGCAAGAACGCACCCGCGAGTGGGACAACGAAGACAAAGAGTGGGAGAACAATTCATGACCGACCACCGTCGCTACGTACTCCAGACCATCGAAGACAAAGATGTCCGGTTTATCCGCTTGTGGTTTAGCGACGTACTGGGGCGGCTGAAGTCTGTAGCCATCGTCCCTGCGGAACTTGAGAGCGCGTTTGACGAGGGTATTGGTTTTGATGGGTCATCCGTCGAAGGATTCTCACGCATTTTCGAATCCGATATGGTCCTCAAACCGGATCCGTCCACATTCGAGCTACTTCCATGGCGGGGTGAGTCCGATTCGACTGGTCGGATCTTCTGCGACATCAACACGCCTGAAGGCGTTCCAGCATCTGCTGATTCGCGACAAGTCCTCAAACGCACTATGGAAAAGGCAGCCCAAATGGGGTTCACCTTCTACGTGCACCCGGAAATCGAGTTCTACCTGTTTAAGTCTGGAGAACTGAACGGTCAACCACCGGTTCCCGTTGATACGGCAGGTTATTTTGACCATGTCAACGGCGGAACAGCCAATGATTTCCGACGCGCTGCGGTGCAAATGTTGGAAGAAATGGGGATTTCTGTAGAGTTTTCTCACCATGAAGGCGGACCGGGACAGAATGAGATTGACCTGCGGTATGCCGACGGTCTCACAATGGCCGACCACGTTCAGACATTCAAGACCGTCATCAAAGAGGTTGC
>CABTZC010000245.1 GCA_902489185.1 uncultured Brevibacterium sp.
GACCAGGAAGATTCCAACTTTGGGGGCGACCCAGCGGACCCACGTCAGGTATGGAACTCCTGCGGTTACGCAGGACCCTACGAGCCACGCGAGAACGGGTGACAGGATGTTGGTAAATCCGTCGCCGAGCTGAAACGCCTGGAGTGCAAGCTGGTGGTGCATGCCCAGGGCGGTTGCTACTGGGGCTAGTAGCGGAATCAGGATTGCGGCTTTTGCCGCGGTGGACGGGATGATGAAGTTGATGACCGCGAACAGCAGCACCATGAGCACGGCTGACCAGCCTAGCCCCACATGGTGAAGCGGGCGAGTGATGGTGTACACGATTGTGTCGATCACGTGGGCTTCTTGCAGGATGGTCGAAATCGCGCCGGCCAAGCCAATGATGACGGAGACGAAAGCCATGCTTTGGAGACCGCGGACGATCGATTCGGCAAGCCGGTTCCACTCAAAGCCTGCCACCTTACCGATCACGATTGCCGCTATGAGGTTGACGGCGAACATTGCGTCGATGACGTGTTTGGAGTCGATGAAGAGGGAGTATGCGACGATCACGCCGAACTGCAGCAGGAACAGCGCGATGACCACGATGGATCGGATACGGAGTGGTTCAGCGGTGACGGTGCTGTCGTCGGTGTGATCATACGGGCGCCATCCGTGTTTCCACATGGGGGATCGGGTGGGGTCGTGTTGGATTTTGCGTACGTAGAGGAGCACGAAGGCCAAGCCAACAAGCATGAAGCCGTTCATGACGAGTAGTCGCACACCAAAACCGGAGTAGGGTGGCAGGCCGATCATCATTTGTGAAATCGCCATGTGTGTTGGCCCGGTGCCGAACCCGATGAGGGCTGCGAACGTGGTCACGCTGATCGCAACGATGCCGTCGAGCCCCAGCTTGCGGGCAAACAGCACACCGATGGGCACGATTGCGATCAACGCGTCGCTGCCGGAGAACCCGCCCAGGTAGACCATGGTGCAGAACAGTCCTGAGATGAGCAGGGTTGTGCCTTTGTCTTGGAGTCGGTAAACCGTGGCGTTAAGGAGGTTTTCAAACGCTTTGGACTCCAGTACCACGTGTACGTTGGCTCCTACCATGAGTACGGCGAAAGCGATCGGGGCCATGTTGACGGCGCCGGTCAGCAACAGCATGAGCGCATCAAGTGGGCTGACTGGTGTTTGGTGGCTCAGGAAAGAGAAAGAGTCCGGGTCAATTGTTCCGTCAGGACCTTTTTCGAATTGGCCGGCTGGGATGAGGTAGCCGGCTAGGACGACCAGGCCCAGGATGATGAGCATGAGCCACAAGAGATGTGGCATCTGGAGCCGTTTGGCCGAGGTGTCTGCGGGGGTTTTGTGGTCGTGGCGGGTTTCCGTTGAGGAGGTTTGTGGGTCTTTGGGCGGGTCGATTGTTGTGGTTGAGCTGACGTCAGGTTCGTTCAGCTGAGTGCTTTTGGGCATAGTGAAGCTCCTGTATGCGGGTTGGATGGGGATGAATCACCGCGGTGCATCGCTTCTCGTTGCGGCTGTGCTCAGCCAGAATCTGAGTGTGTCTGAGGTGGCAGGCTAGGCGTGCGGATCATGAAGGCACGGCTCGTTTTTTTGGGGGTGAGGTAGCCCGTTAGGGTGCCGCCCGGTGCTTACGTGACGTGAAGGGTCACGTAAGTGTTGGCGAGCAGGGCTACACGTGCCTACCGAAGCCGAAGGAATTCGACAGCACCGCGCACATACATGGGCCGGCCCTGTCGAGTGGCTTTCGGGCAGCCACGACGTCGAGTTGAGGGTACTGAGGATCGTGTGTCTCTGATGTGAGGGTTGGTGAGGACGCGGGAGCGTGTGCGGTCACAGGTCCTCACTCCTTCCGATCTCAGCGTCGTGTGCTTAACAGTTCCAGATAGTTCCAGTGGTTTGCACTTTACCGGCCGTTGCGCGTAGTCGTGCAAAGTGCGTCACATTGTGACAGTGGTTCGCCTCACCTGAGGCCTCACCCATGACTGGCTACCTGCGCAACCTACGACTGAACCGACTCGCAGGCTTGGAAGAAGAAGTCACCTTCGGTTTCGCCGTCAGTCTCACGCATGAGCACGGCACTTTGCTGAATTGCCCACCACAGTTCTGGTGTTGAAATCCAGGTCTTACGCAAGTCCTCGCGGGAGTCGGGGTCGTTCGCCAGTTTCTCAGCAGCCGCACCAATCCGGTTAGCGCCTTCTGGGTCCGAACATTCCTTCTTCAGATTCTTGTTCTTAGGGATCAGCCCCGGGATTTCATCCGTGCTCTTCGTGCTCAGATCAAACGCGCTGTCGCCCAGCTGCTCAGCTTCAAACGTGCCGCGAATCCGGTAGAACCCAGGAGAGTTTTCCGACACCGCTTTTTTGCCGACGGTGACACTCACCGAGTCAGGCATTTCGGGAGTGAGCGTCACTCGGTCACTGCCAACCACCTCGGCGCCGGTAAACACAACCACATCCACGTACACCGGTTTCTTGTCGCCAGCCGCCTTGGCGAGTGTGTCCCACAGAGGGTCATTGTCCCGCGACCCGCCGGGGGAGGCGTCAACCACGATGAGTTCGGGGGTGTTAGCAGGCGCGGAGATGGAAGGTACGGGTTCGGGGCTGCCGGTTTCGTAGCTGTTGCCCGGGCGTTCGGTCTGGTTGACTGCGCACGCTGACACGGTGGTCAGTGCGGTCGCTACCAACACCGAGGTCACAAGAGTATTAGGTCGGATCACGGCTGCTCCTTTGGAGAGTGGGAAGGGGCCGGTCTGGGCCGTTTGGGCTGATTCGGTTATGTGAGGTTACGCGGGAACGGGCCTACGCGGGGCTGAATCCTGTTGATAACGAGCGTAGCAATTCTGCCAGTTTTCGTTTTTGAGCTGCGCTCAAGTTCGACAGTAAGGCGTGTTCGTGTTCGAGGAGTTCGGCAAGCGCGGTGTCGACTTTGGTCCGTCCCGAGGTGGTGAGTCGGACGTGGACTCCGCGGCGGTCGTGCGGGTCGGGGTGGCGGCTGACGAGTCCGCGGGAAACGAGGCGGTCAATCCGGTTGGTCATGGTGCCAGAGGTCACCATCATTTCGTTGACCAGAGTCGACGGACTGAGCTGGTAGGGCGCACCTGCGCGACGCAGGGCAGAGAGAACGTCAAACGCCCACACTTCAAGTCCGTGGGCAGCGAATGTTTCTTTGCGTGCTAAGTCCAGTTGCCGAGCCAGGCGGGAGACGCGCGACAAAACCTCCATGGGAGTGACGTCTAAGTCTGGTCGTTCGCGTTCCCACGCGCTGACAATGAGATCAACCTCATCCATACTGCAAGTCTAAGACATTTTAGGTTGGC
>CABTZC010000246.1 GCA_902489185.1 uncultured Brevibacterium sp.
GTGACTTCGCGCGGGGAAGTGTTCTCGCAACACCGCATTCGGCGAGCAGGCGGCGAAGACTCAGCCCGCATGCAAGCAAAGGCCGAACTTGAGAAAGCAGAACGCACGCAGGTAGAAGCGACCGAGGCGGTCGCGGCTTTGGAGAAAAACGAACAGACCGCGCAACTGGAGTTTGAGAAGGCGCAAGCGGCTGAGAATGAAGCACTGGACGCGCTGTACGAGTCCGACGCGAAAATCATGGCGGCGCAAGCTGAGGTGGCAAAGGCTGCCACGGCGCTCAACGATGTCAACGAACGCATCAGTGCCCGTGATTCGCGGATGAAAGTATTGAAGGATCACATCGCGACCGCAACCCAGCGGGCACACGACGCTTCTGAAAAACTCAACAGCAACACGCAAAGCGTCGACACTGAACCGGACACCAGCGTTGTTGAGGCACTTACGGCTGAGCATCGTGAACTCAACGAAACGGTCATGGAACTGAAGGTTTCGGTGCGAGCAGCAGGGGACCGCGTCAAGTTCCTCACCGACCGTGCTCAAGCACTGAACCGGCAGGCGGAACGCGAACGCGAAGCGCGTGAAAAAGCGCGGGAAGAAAAGGAACGGCGCGCACGCATGGCCCACGAGGCGAAAACGCTTGGCGCAACTGCGATGCAGCTGGCCGAACACTTTTCAGGTGTGGAAGAACGTCTTACCGAACAGCTCGAGGGGCTCAAACACCAACGGCACACACACCGTGAGGAGTTGGACCAGGCATATGAGCAACGCGCACAAGCCATGGAGAAACTGGCGCAACTCAAAGAAGCTCAACACGCCGCGAACCTCGCACGTGAAAGACACGTGCTGCAGTTGGAGGAGCTCACCCGAAGGGCCAGTGAAGAAGTGGGCCTTGGCGTGGAAAATCTCATCGAACAATTTGGTCCCCACGTGCCCGTGCCAGTCGAGGGGGAGGACCCTGTGCCGTATGTGCGGGCAGACATGCAAAAGATCGCCAAGCAAGCCAAGAAGGAAATCACGGCAATTGGTGCGGTCAATCCGTTGGCGCTTGAAGAATACAACGCGCTCAAAGAACGGCACGACTATCTGGAAGCCCAGATCAACGACATTGAAAAATCTCGCGCAGAACTGCTGAAGCTCGTTGACGAAGTTGACGCGCACGTGCGTGATGTTTTCGCTGAAGCATTCGCAGACACCAAACGCGAATTCGAGCGCATCTTCCAACGCCTATTCCCCGGCGGTGAAGGCGAACTCACTCTGACCGACCCAAACGACATGCTGACCACCGGGGTAGAAGTCTTTGCCCGCCCTGCTGGAAAACGCGTCAAACGGCTCTCACTGCTATCAGGTGGGGAGCGCTCGTTGGTGGCCGTGGCGATTCTGGTAGCGATTTTCAAAGCCCGCCCCTCACCGTTCTACGTCATGGACGAAGTCGAAGCGGCCCTAGACGACGTCAACCTGTCACGCCTCCTTACGGTGTTTCAAGAACTGCAAGAGACCTCGCAGCTCATTGTCATCACTCACCAGAAGCGCACCATGGAAATCGCAGACGCTCTCTACGGAGTGACCATGAGTGGGGACGGAATCTCGAAAGTCATCTCGCAAAAACTCAGCCGGGAAACCACCTCGGACCACTGATTAGGAATGTGACCTGAGCCGCTCTTAACGCCATTCCGACACTGAAATGTTGAAGCGTTGTAATAAAGAGGGTCGGTTCGTGACAGATTCGTTAACCGCTCCTACCAGGTGACAATGCCGCCACGCTATAAACTTGAGGGGTTGGCGATTCGAAGGGAGCTGTTGCCTCGAAATGAGAAATCAGGTGCGATGTACATGAGTGGTTTCATCGTCGTTCTCTTGGGGCTCGGCATTACCGTTGGCATCGGTCTTGTCATTGTTGTACTAGTCGCAATGTCCGCTTCCGGACAAAACAAACAAACCAACACGCCGCAACGCTTCCGCCTCCCCGCGGAGTTCTTAGGGCATGACAACTCCGTCTACGGCTTCTTCGGTCATGATGACGACCACTCGCACCTCGCCACACGCGAACAGGCAGCCGTCACCGCTATGCGCGACGAGTCCTATATTCTGCACCCCCAACCTCGTAGGCACGCCGCACCCTCGCTTTTCACTTTGCGACCTCGGACCCGGCACTGGAAAGTGCCCGCGACAGGAACAGGTGTACGCACCGCATTTAACCTGCTGTTCCGGTAACGTGCCTGCGTGGGCCCGCGTCATGCCAGCGCACAGCCCGGCGTGTAGCCCCGCGCACTCATGCGCGCTACCTGATTCTTGATCCGCACCGTAACCGTTTATTGTGGTGTGTGAGCACGAAGAGGAGTTGATTGTGGATACGCAGGCGCTGATTGTTTACGGGATTCTGGGACTGGTGGTCCTTGTTGCCCTGGGACTGTTTTTCCTGGTCCCACGCAAACCAAAGAAGCCCGAACACACGCTTCCTGACGACACCACGGGCAGCACCCAAGTCGCACCCGCGCCGGAGGAACCCGCCCAGGATGAACCACCTCGGGAAGTTCCTACCGAACCCACAACGCGCCTAGCCAAACTGCGTAACCGGCTTGCCAAATCAAATAACGCAATGGGCCGTGGCCTGCTGGCCCTGCTGTCGCGCGACACTCTGGATGAAGCCACGTGGGAAGAAATCGAAGACACCCTGATCGTCGCGGACCTGGGTGTAGACACGGCAACGGAACTTGTCGACAACCTGCGTGAACGCGTCCGTGTCCTGGGCACCCGCGACCTGTCCACCGTGCGCGCACTTCTGCGCGAAGAACTCATCAAGGTCGTCGACCCCACCATGGACCGCACCCTGCGTACCGAAACCGGTGGCGACGAACCGTCGGTGGTGCTGGTTGTTGGTGTGAACGGGGCCGGCAAGACCACCACGGTGGGGAAGATCGCGCGCGTGTTGGTCGCCTCGGACAAGACCGTGTTACTGGGTGCCGCTGACACATTCCGCGCCGCTGCCGCCGAACAGCTCACCACCTGGGGCGAACGCGTGGGTGTTGAAACTGTGCGCGGGCCCGAAGGCTCCGACCCCGCATCCGTTGCCTACAGCGCTGTTGAACGTGGCCTGAAAGACAACGTGGACGTCGTGCTCATCGACACGGCGGGCCGTCTGCAGAACAAAAAGGGCCTCATGGACGAACTTGGAAAGGTCAAGAAGGTGGCCACCCGTCCGCTGGGGGAGGGCCATGAACTGGACGAAGTGCTGCTGGTTCTTGACGCCACCACTGGGCAGAA
>CABTZC010000247.1 GCA_902489185.1 uncultured Brevibacterium sp.
AGGCCCCGGCACAGACCGTCAAGGAATCGTGATGCTGCAGTCGAGCAGGAACTCACTGGCCCTCGTTCTCGAGGATGTGAATAACACTCTCAGCACCGCTAGCCCAAAGGTTATCGGTGACGGCCTGTTGGGCATCTCGGGAGTGCTCGCCGAAAACGTTAACTTGCGTAAGACGCTTGTAGACGTAGCGGTCGCACCCGAAACCAAAAAGTCAACGCTTAACGCAGTCTTTGGGACCCGCGTAGACGACGCGGCGTTGCAGATCGTAGTTCGGGCAGCGAATCGCCGCTTTGCTCGTGCTCAGGACTTCGTCACTGCCGTTGAAACAGCTGGTGTCACAGCGATCGCTGCTGCCGCCCAGGCCGAAGGCACTTTGGGACAGGTAGAGGAGGAAATCTTTCGTTTCACTCGCCTGCTCGTCTCAGACCACGAACTTGATGGAGCCTTCGAATACCCTGCACCCGCAACTGCGAAGCGTGAACTTGTTTCGTCGCTTCTAGCTTCACGGGTGTCGGAATACACTCTCACTCTCATTCACTACGCTGTGAGCCATCCTCGCGGCAAGAGAGTGAGCGAGACGCTTGAAAACTTCTCCCAGGTGCTGGCGTTCCGTCAGCAGCGCGCAGTCGCCGAGGTGACGGTTGCGCATCCTTTGACGCAGGAGCAGGAAGAGCGTTTGGCGCGTGCACTGTCCGCTAGCTACGGGCGTGAACTTGTTCTCAACGTTCACATTGATCCCAACGTGGTAGGTGGCGTCCGTGTTCAAGTGGGCGACGAAGTCACGAGCTCAACGATTGCTGATCGTATTGCCGACGTTCGTCGTCGGTTGGCAAGCTGATTCGCCCATACACGGGCACTGAAGACTCGCGGTCCGTACGGGTCGCATAGGAAGTGAAGGAAGCAGGGAAACCGCGATGGCGGAACTGACAATTCGCCCGGACGAAATCCGGGAAGCACTGGGGAAGTTCGTAGAGTCCTACACTCCTGGCAGTGCAGACAAGACAGAAGTAGGTAAGGTTGTCACCGCTGGTGACGGCATTGCACAGGTTTCGGGATTGCCTGGAACCATGGCAAACGAGCTCTTGCGTTTCGAAGACGGAACTCTGGGATTGGCCCAGAACCTCGACGAACGCGAAATCGGTGTCGTTATCTTGGGTGAGTTCGCAGGAATTGCTGAAGAGCAAAGCGTCTATCGCACAGGCGAAGTTCTTTCGATCCCCGTCGGTGACGGCTACCTCGGACGCGTCGTCGACCCTCTGGGTAACCCAGTAGACGGTTTGGGCGAAATTGAGTCCGAAGGTCGTCGTGAACTTGAACTTCAGGCCGCCGGTGTTATGGACCGTAAAGAGGTGAAGGAACCTCTGCAGACTGGTCTGAAAGCAATCGACGCAATGATCCCAATCGGTCGTGGTCAGCGTCAGCTCATCATTGGTGACCGTAAGACCGGTAAGACCGCTTTGGCTCTGGACACCATCATCAACCAGCGCGCCAACTGGGAATCCGGTGACCCTAAGAAGCAGGTTCGTTGTATTTACGTCGCTTGCGGTCAGAAGGGTTCGACGATTGCTTCGGTACGTCGTTCGCTCGAAGAAAACGGCGCACTCGAATACACCACGATCGTGTCCTCACCTGCTTCCGACCCTGCAGGCTTTAAGTACCTTGCTCCATACGCCGGATCGGCGATTGGGCAGCACTGGATGTACCAGGGCAAGCACGTTCTCATTGTGTTTGATGACTTGTCCAAGCAGGCTGAAGCCTACCGTGCGATCTCCTTGCTGCTGCGCCGTCCTCCAGGCCGTGAAGCATACCCAGGTGACGTTTTCTACCTCCACTCGCGTCTTCTCGAACGTTGCGCCAAGCTTTCCGATGAGCTGGGCGGAGGTTCGATGACTGGTCTTCCAATCATTGAGACCAAAGCAAACGACGTGGGTGCGTTCATTCCTACCAACGTTATTTCGATTACCGACGGACAGATCTTCTTGCAGTCGGATCTGTTTAACGCGAACCAGCGTCCGGCTGTCGACGTAGGTATTTCGGTGTCACGTGTGGGTGGTTCTGCACAGACCAAGCCTCTACGTGGTGTTTCCGGTACGCTCAAGATTTCCTTGGCTCAGTACCGTTCACTCGAAGCTTTCGCAATGTTCGCTTCCGACCTCGACGCCGCAACCAAGCGTCAGCTGGACCGCGGTGCACGTCTGACTGAGCTGCTCAAGCAGGGCCAGTTCGAACCTATGAGTGCAGAAAAGCAGACGGTCTCGATTTGGGCTGGTTCGGAAGGTTACCTGGACGAAGTTCCAGTGAGCGATGTTCTTCGCTTCGAATCCGAATTCCACTCATACCTCGAACGTAAGACAGACATTCTGGAAACGATCGCTGGTATGAATGACAAGCTCAAGGGTGACATCCTGGAGCAGCTTGAAAGCGCCATCAAGGATTTCAAAGCTGGTTTCCAGACCACCGAAGACGGCGTTCACGTCGGTACTGAATCCTTCGAATCTGCCGAGGCGGAAGAGGTCTCGCAGGAACAGATTGTCAAGGCTAAGCGCTGAGACTGACCGCTGGTAACGAAAGGAAGTACTGATGGGAGCCCAGCAGAGGGTCTTCAAAGCGAAGATCAACTCCACCAAGTCCTTGAGAAAGATTTTCAAGGCCATGGAGCTTATTGCGGCTTCCCGGATTCAGAAGGCCATTGGTCGGGTGAAGGCTGCAAGCCCATACGCAAACGCCATCACCCGAGCAGTGTCCGCAGTGGCAACGTATGCAGACGTTGAACACACACTGACAACGGAACCGGAAACCATTCGCCGCGCAGCAGTTGTGGTGATGGGGCCGGACCGCGGTTTTGCCGGTGCATATTCTTCGAATGTCATTCGTGAAGCTGAAGAGCTCATCACGATGCTGAAGGAAGACGGCAAAGAGGTCGACCTGTATGTGGTTGGCCGGAAGCCCGAAACTTATTACACGTTCCGTGAACGCGCGATCCAACGTGCATGGACCGGAATCTCAGAAAACCCAACAGTGGAGGCGGCGCGGGAGATCGGAGACACTCTGGTGTCTTCGTTCGACACCGACTACGAAGCTGGTGGAATTGACGAGATCTTTTTGGTCTACACGAAGTTCGTCAACAGCGTGACTCAGACACCCGAATACCGTCGACTCATTCCAATGGAAGTGATCGAAGCCGATGAGGTTCCGGCCGACGCTCCGTCGAATGTCGTTTCGGCAAAGGACGTGGTGTA
>CABTZC010000248.1 GCA_902489185.1 uncultured Brevibacterium sp.
CCTGCGACAGACCCACAAAACCCGGGTATCAGTGGTGTACATTGACCCGCCGTACAACACGGGGAATGCGTTGCCCTACCGCGATACTTTTGGGGTGGCAGGCCACGCTGGGTGGATGTCGATGCTTCTGCCCAGACTCATTGTTGCCCGCGAAGTCATGCGCGAAGACGGGGTCATTTTCGTGTCCATTGACGACCGTGAGCACGCGTTTTTGACGCTGGTAGGCCACCAAGTTTTTGGGGAAGAGAACTTCCTGGGGTCGTTCGTGCACCAACGCGCGAGGGGCGGTGGCCAGGCTCGGACGTGGATTCGCGGGCACGATTACATTGCGGTGTGGGCCAAGGACGCGTCACTGGTGGACGGGTTTTGGCAGGAGAAGCGCCCGCCTGCGAAGTACGAAACCATCGATGGCGCGCGTTACTTGGTTGAAGACGACGTTTTGCGCACCACGTTTGGCCGGTATGAGCGGGGTACGGAGCGGCGGCTGATGTATGAGGACATTGAGGCGGTGCGCGGCCCGGCGAAGAAGGCGCAGGTCGATGCGTGGTTGGCGGCTGGCACTCACATTTTGCGGCCGTGGGGTGAGGGTAAGCATGTGGTCGCGCGGATCACGCCCGCGGAAAAGGCTGCGTCCAAGATGTATTCGATCATTCGCGCGCTGGGGCATGAGGGGCGCAACGACTTGGAGGCACTGGGGTTAGGTGGCCTGTTCACGTACCCCAAACCGGTGTCGCTGATGCGAATGTTGGTGCGGTCGCGTACGTTCTTTGACCCCGAGGCGGTGGTCCTGGATTTCTTTGCCGGCTCTGGGACTACGGGGCAGGCGGTCATGGAGCTCAACGCTGAAGACGGCGGGCGGCGTGAGTTTATTTTGGTGCAAAAACCCGAGGTGTTACGGCCTTCCACCGGTGAGTTGGACTCCCGGGTTGCCCCGGACTCAATCACCATCAGTGAGTTGGCGAGGCGGAGAGTCGTGGCCGCCGCCAACGCCGTGGGTTGCGATCCGGGGACCATCACCGACGTGCGGTTGAGCTGAACAAAACAATTCGATATCAACGTGTGAGCCACTCCACATATCTCCCGCAAAGCCTACTAACGTGTGCCCAACGGCAACATCAAAGGAGATACATATGAGTGAGCCACACCAGCACCCCGGTAGCTACACACAAGAGTCACGTGACTCGATCTTCAACAAGGCGATGGGGCGTCTCGATGCACTGTTTGTAGGCTTTGGCGCAATGATTGGCTTTGGCTGGATTGTGCTGGCGGGCGGTTGGATTGAGCAAGCCGGCACTGTAGGTGCACTACTCGCATTCGTGGGCGGTGGTGTCATCATGGCGTTTGTTGGCGTCGTGTATTCCGAGCTTGTCGCCGCGATGCCTCTGGCCGGTGGAGAGCACAACTACCTCATGCGCAGTATGGGGCCTAAGATCGCGTTGCTTGGCTCGTGGTGCATTGTGGGCGGCTACATCACCGTGGTGATGTTCGAAGCCGTCGCAGTGCCTAAAACTGCCCTGTACTTATTTCCTGACCTCAACAAGGTCTACTTGTGGACGGTTGCAGGATTCGACGTCTACCTCACGTGGGCACTCGTGGGTGTCATCACAGCGGTCATTTTGACTTACATCAATATCCGAGGCGTCAAAGTCGCATCACTTGTTCAAACGTTTGTCGTCTCTTTTTTGTTGATCGTAGGTCTGCTCCTGATCTTCGGTTCTTTCACCGGCGGTGAGATGGAATACGTTGAACCCTTGTATTCCGGGGGCTTCAGCGGGTTTGTCACTGTGCTTGCAGCTGTTCCGTTCCTCTTCGTGGGCTTTGATGTGCTGCCACAGGCGGCGGAAGAGATCAACGTCAAACCGCGTCAGATCGGGAAGCTCGTGGTATTCGCGGTTCTCATGGCCGTGGCCTGGTACGTCGTCATCATTTTCACCACCTCGGTATCCATGCCGCACGACCAGATCACCGCTCTCAACGCAGAAGACGGTCTGGTGACAGCCGATGCCCTCACCGCAATGTTGGGCCACCCCATTTGGGGCAAGATCGTGATCGCTGGTGGTCTCGCCGGAATCATCACCAGTTGGAACGCCTTCCTGATGGGTGCGTCGCGACTCATGTGGGCAATGGCCAATTCGGGAATGATCCCTGCATGGTTCGGCAAGATCCACCCGCGTTATCGCACACCGGTCAATGCGCTCCTGTTCATTGGCGCACTGTCGGTAGTGACCCCGTTCCTGGGTTCGAAGATGCTGGGATGGGTCGTGGATGCCGGGTCACCCATGATTGTGATCACGTACTTCCTGGTGTCAGTGGCGTTCGTGCTGCTTCGAAAGCGTGAACCTGACATGGAACGCCCCATGCGCGTTGGCGGCAAGGGCAGCTTCGGAATCGTAGTGGGTGCAATTTCAGCGGTCCTGTGTCTGTTCTTGTTTGTCCTGTACCTCCCGGTGACACCGTGGTCGGCACAGCTGGCGTGGCCGTCGTGGACAATGTTCGGGCTGTGGCTCGTTGCTGGCGTCGTGATGATGTTCCGCTTGCCAGGAGGAGTCTCACCGGGCCCAAACGCGGAAAACGATCTGCTCACAAAACTGGGCAAAGAGCACTAACTCGGATGTGGATACACGGTGACGCCAATACGTGTATCCACACTCCCCCACTTAAATTTCAGGCCGCGGCACAGGCATGAGTTGCTCAAGCGCGGCCGCCACTTCAAACACAGGCACACAGTCGTACGGGTGTCCCACGATCTGCACACTCGTGGGCACTCCTGCACTTCCCACGCCACTGGGCATGGCCATGGCTGGCCTCCGGTTGGCGATGTTGAACGGCACCGTCATGTGCCCTTCCCAGTAGAAGTCCAGGTTCCCGGCTTCGCGTTCCACCTCACCTAGGTAGTCGCAACCGGCGTCCAGGTCCTCAATGGCCGAGGTCGCCGTCACCAACACGTCGTACCCCTCCATGGCGCGGGTGAGAGTGTCCTGAATCTGGGACTCCAGTTCAAGACTGTCCACCAGGCTGGTTTCCCGAGCTGCCTGCGTGGTCGACTCGATCATGAGGCGTGTATACGGCTCAAGGCGACTCAAGTCCCCGTTCATGGTCTGGTAAAGCTTTGCCCCAAAAATGTGTCCGAAGTGGCTCATCGAGGCCCGGGTGATGGTCTCCAAGTCCAGCCCCACGTCCACGGTTTCAACGACCGCACCCGCACCGGCGAGCGCCCGCGCCACGC
>CABTZC010000249.1 GCA_902489185.1 uncultured Brevibacterium sp.
ATAAACTGTAGCGCCCGGGATCGCCTCAACACGGCTCAAGATTGCAGGGCTTTCTCGACGGTGCGCGAGGTATGTGAACTCGTCTAACCCAAGGTTTTCGATCCAGTGAAGATATGGTTCTTCTTTTATCAGACCGTCGGCGACCATGGCTGAGCCGATGACGAAGGGGCCCGATTTCGGTAGGTCTTCCCAAGGAAAGGACCGAATTTTAGAGAAGCTGTGTGACTCGATGTGCACGCCCGTTTTTTCCACACGGGCCTGAAGCGAAGCGTCGACGCATAGTGCCGTAAGCCACGTAATACGGCCATGCTGTGCGTGTGTGTAGAGAACACGAGAGGCTAAATGACCGAGTGCGACGCGGGCTACAGAATTCGATACGCGTGAACGAACGAGTGGTTTCTTAGCGGCCAAATTCTCAAACGCTGTCACTGTCGCCCGGCCGTCGTCAACAACGGTCAAGGCAGGTAGCATTCCGCGCGCGCGGACCAGAAGTTGCTGAAACGAGCCTGAGCTGAGGTCTCCCACGATCACATGCTGGGCACCAGCGAATGTGCGTGTGGGTGGCATTCCCCACTTCACAGTGATGTCCGAGAGAAACGACAAAGGCAACTTTTCTACGAAGTCGCGCATGGTAGCGGAGTCATAGCAGTAAAGCGTCGTGGCTTTGCGTGTCTCCAAGGCCGCCAGAAATTGGAGCGGTGACTCGACGATCGCGATCATTTTAGTCCTTCGTGGCGTCCCGTTTGGCGCTTTGCCGCTTCTGGAATGACTTGTAGGTCTCACGTGCCAGCATCTGCCCAGCTGACAGGGTTTTACGAATGACCGTGCGAGGCCGGTTGCGCTTTGGAAGTCCGCCGGGCAAATCGAGCGAAGTGAGGCGACGCTTCTTAAAGTATTTCATGGTGCTCGAACCGCGACGCTTACTTAAGTAATCGTAGGCCGCTTCACGTAAACGGAACGCATTCTGTCGCTGCATTGCGTAGGAAACGGAGTCGACCAATGCTTGCAGCTCTGTGACCTGTTCAGCCGAGAGCTCCGCATTCGAGCCGTCGAGAACAGCATCGGCAATCGTTACTGGGATACGGTTGGAGTTCTGGTAAGGCGTGATGCGTTCTAAGAGAAGGTCTGTTCGTACTGCCTTTGCCGGAATGCCGTAAAGCGCGCGGGCGGTGACCAGCGCCGTTGAAAAACAGCCAATGACCAATGCCGGTTTAAGAACTGCGACAGCAACTTCGGCAATCACCGGAGAGCTGTACACGAAAAACCTGATTCCCAATTCGTGGGCATGGGTGCTCAGTGCTTGCACCATGTCGGGTGGTGAGGCGGGATGCGGCTTGAATACCACGGCCGTCATTCCTGCCTTATGGGCTGCAGAAACAAAATCACGGTGCAGATCGTGTTCTTCCTGAGGGGTCAAGATTCCTAGTGCGGAAAGATACTGGCCAAATGCCATGGCCGTAGTTGATGGGTCAAGCGTCTTGATTTCATCGCTGAGACCCAGGTCAGTGTCCCGTATGATCTCGTCAATGACATTGACAAACGCCTGCCGGTCGAGAGCAACCGGAGTGATCTCATACTCGTTTAAGAGACGTGGCACCAGCCCTTCTACTAGTGGCAGGTAATGCAAAGATGACACCCGCTGTCCATTAGTCAGCGGGATGAAGTTGCGGGTTGGGCCGTAACTCATGAGACCGTCCGAATGAACGCGAATCAAAGCTGTGTGAAAGATACGGCCAAGAGCGATCGCCGGATTCACTTGGGGAGATTCCACAACGAGTTCAACGGTTTCGTCGCCAAGTTGCCAGCGCGAGCGTAGCTCAGTTTCCCACAGTGGCAGGTCTTCGTGCCGAGGAGCCCATGAGTTTGGATGGTTAGGCGAAAGAAAATCGTTGAGGTGGATCACACGGTCGAAGCGTGTCAGGAGTGAGGCGGCACCGGGTGCCTCATCGATAGGTGTTGCGGCTTCAAGGACGATGGCGTTGTTCGACAGAAGCAGAATACGCTCGCTCGGAGTCTCAAAATGTGTATCAGGCTGACCGGGGCCTTCAAGCGTGGCGGCTGGTGTTACTGCCGTGTCATATACGCCTGAGTCGATTCCTGCTGCAAGTCCTGCAACCTGAAAAAGGGTGGAGGCGAGGAAGATTTGCTTCACTTGATGAGCTCCTTAAACGCGTCCTTTGTGACCCCGAGCGCAGGGAGAACTGCACGCTGACGACCGGGTTTGGACTGAGCAAACTCGCTGAGAAGAACGTTTTTCGGTGCCAAGGCTGATACCGCGCGGCTCTTCTCATACAATTTGTTCTTCATTGCTTGTGGCGAGAGGGAGAACCGTTCGACTTGAACCTGGACAATGGCTAACCAATTGCGAACTGCCTTGTGCCACCACAAACTCGCGTCCCGGTCGGCTTCCACAAGTCGGAAGATACCTTCGAAAGCATCGGCGAACATTAACTGACGCTCATCGACGATCTGAGTAAGTGATCCGGCAACATCCCGGCGATACAAAACGCCTGGAGCGTCAACGGTGGCAAAGGAATCGGCATTCAGATGCATGTTCCAAATCCACTCGCGGTCTTCCGCCGTCATGAAATCCTTGGGGAAATACAACATTCCTGAGTCTTTGAGGCGGCGGTGGAACATCCCTGCCCATGGATATGGATAGTCCACCATGGTGGAATCATGTACGGGCAAAATTCCATAACGAGGGTTTAGTGGCCGGTTGCGTAACGCCATCGGAGCGCGCTTCAAAACACGCTTGTTCCCCGTGACAGTGGTGTGGTCGCATCGAATGAAGTCGACATCGAGAGCTTTGGCAGCGTCGAGAAGAACGGGGAGATGATTGTCGGTCAACCAGTCGTCACCGTCGAGGAAGACGATGTAGTCACCTTGTGCGCGGTCAAGCCCCTGGTTGCGCCCATTTGCGGGGCCCACGTTGGTCTCGTTTGTGACTACTTCAAAGTGGGGGAACTGTGAACCGTACTCGTCCAACAATAGCGGGGTCTCATCCGAGGACCCGTCGTCAATGAAAATAATTTGCACGTTGCTCATATCGCCCTGTTTGTGGAGCGAAGTAAAGAGCGTGCTCAGATACGGGGCCGCATTCATCGCTGGGATGATGAGCGAAAGTTCAGGTGTTGCCACGGTTCTCCTCGACATAGAAAAGTGCGGGCGGGGCCCACGCCCGCCCCCCCTTCGTCTTTTTTTTTTTTTTGCGCAGGGGGG
>CABTZC010000250.1 GCA_902489185.1 uncultured Brevibacterium sp.
ACGCAGAAGCCTGAGCCGACTCAGGAACCGACGCAGAAGCCTGAACCGACTCAGGAGCCAACGCAGAAGCCTGAGCCGACTCAGGAACCGACGCAGAAGCCTGAACCGACTCAGGAACCAACCCAGAAGCCTGAACCGACTCAGGAACCAACCCAGGCTCCAACCCAGAAGCCTGAACCTACGGATAAGCCCACCGATGTTGCCAAGCCGACGCTGACGGTTGACCCTGAGCGCATCGATGTTGACAAGTTCGCTGGAAACGGCAAGAAGGATGACAAGGTTGGTGTCAACTACACCGTTAAGGGCCTTAAGCCGGGAACAAAGGTGACGTTCCAGACCAAGTTTGGTGGCGAGGTTGTTCGCGAAACCTCTGGTGTCGCAGATGAAAATGGTGTAGCTGTTGCTCGCGTGTGGGGCGAGTCCGGTCCTCGTGAAGGCTTCCTCGGTAAGTACTCGGTCATCGCTAAGTTCGACGAGTCAGAACTGACGGGCCAGTTCGAAGTTGTTGACGACACCGCTCAGCCTGGTGACAAGGGTGACCAAGGCGACAATGGCAAGGACGACAAGTCCGGCAACAAGGACAAGAACGTTCTGCCTCGCACGGGTACGTCTGCACTTGCGGCAAGCGGAGTGGCAATTGGGATGATCGCCGTTGGTGGTGGCCTGATCGCAGCATCACGTCGCCGTAAGGCATAAAGCCATAAAGCGCCAACCGTAAACCGTGAGGTGGCGCACATAACAGAGGCGGGAAGTAATGTCCTCCCCGCCTCTGGCGTATTCATGAGACACCTGTGTGCAAACTACAAAACCGGCCCCACGTTAACGCTGAAGAACGCGCGCCTGAACTGTGCAGCTGAAAGGTAAAGGTCGGTGCGCCGGGGTTCACCTTCTGCACCACCCAATGGGTTATGCACATGTATCCGCCACGGCTCATTGGCACCGGCGCGGCCATCCTCATTACATCGCTGAACACCGCGCACCACGTACACATGCCCCGCCATCACACCTACCCATCGCTCAGGGTGATCTTCGCGCGGAAGCCGGCGGGCACCTCGGCGGTGGACGAGCGTTGACGCAACTACCGGCCGTCCGCTGGCAAGCCAGCCCCTCACAACGTCTAGGTCGCGGGGGACCGGCCGCGCCGGGCACCACGAACCGGTGAGAAGCCAAAACGCTGTGTCAGCGAAGTTGAATTGGATGCGCACATATGAGTGGACGAGCGAGGCAACCGCCTTTTCGACCAGGCTGGCGTTATTGGCGCCGAGGTGGTTATCGCCTGCTCGGTGGTGGCACGGCACCCAGTGGGTCACTGTAATTGTCCGCGCCCAGGGAGAGTGGAGACGAACGGCGCTGGTGTGGGTGTTGTGCTCGATGAGGTTCGAGGTGAATCCGGGTTTGGCGTTTTCGCAGGCTGCCAGGGTGGCGATGAGCCAACAGTCGCCCAGCCTGCCTTGCCGCACCTCGGTGGTGCCATCGCTCAGGGGTGCGCGCTCGCTTATGTGTGGGCCACGGAAGCGCGGCTCAACCGCCGGAAGATGAGCAAGCAGGTAGGCAAGTTCTGGTTTGTGAGTGTGGATATGCCAGACCAGGGGTTCGCACATGGCCCGGTGGGAGGTGAGAAGCGCATTGAAATTCCCGAGGTCGGCCCTGACTGATGCGAGTCCGTGCGTGTGAGCGAGTGAGTGGATCGCTTCCAACTCGGCTACTGCAGAGCGAAGTGTACTGTGATGTGGCTTCCAACGGGGGGATTTAAACTTGAACAGCATAGGGATTCCATGTAAAGTGTTCAATTGGTCTATGACTGTCGTGCGCTCAAAAACAAGTTACTTCGCTAGATAATAGCGGAGTCTGCGTCTATTTGGTCCACGACACAGGCCGCGGTAAAAGAATCCAATCTTTGGGTTCTCATTCAATACGCGGATTATCCGCGGGAAAATGGGGTTAGCGAACGATATGGCCAAAAAAGAAGGGGTCATTGAGATCGAAGGGACCGTTGTTGAAGCACTTCCGAACGCTTCGTTTCGGGTTGAGCTGAAGAACGGCCACAAGGTGCTTGCTCACATCTCTGGAAAGATGCGTCAGCACTACATCCGTATTCTTCCCGAAGACCGTGTCGTAGTGGAGTTGTCTCCGTACGACCTGTCGCGTGGACGAATTGTTTACCGCTACAAGTAAAAAGATCTTTTCGACTACTCGACAAGAGTGCACCACTGCGCTGTTGTCGATATGAAGGAATAGCGATGAAGGTTAAGCCCAGCGTCAAGAAGATCTGCGAAAGCTGCAAAGTCATCCGCCGCAACAGCCGCGTGATGGTTATCTGCACCAACCCGCGCCACAAGCAGCGTCAGGGCTGATCAACGCAGATCACGGATTCGCACTGCCTAGCAGGCGAACCCACACCCAAGCAGGCCTCGCCCCCCGCGCAAGCGGGACGACACCCTCGGTTCAGGGGCCGGGGACCCGAAAGGGAACAGGTCTGAGTAAGTACCTCTGATCAACAACAGGAGAACCGCAAATATGGCACGTCTTGCCGGAGTCGACCTCCCGCGTGAAAAGCGCGTGGAAGTCGCCTTGACATACATCTATGGTGTGGGCCGCACTCGTGCGAGCCAGACCCTGACGGAGACCGGGGTTAACCCGGACACCCGTGTGAAGGACCTGACTGACGATGAACTCGTGCAGCTGCGCGACTACATCGAAGGTACTTTCAAAGTAGAAGGTGACCTCCGCCGTGAGGTTGCCGCCGACATTCGCCGCAAGGTGGAAATCGGTAGCTACGAAGGCCTCCGCCACCGCCGCGGACTTCCAGTGCGTGGTCAGCGCACAAAGACCAACGCGCGTACCCGCAAGGGACCAAAGCGCACCGTGGCCGGTAAGAAGAAGTAACCAGGTTTTCGTAAGGAGTTTTCACACATGCCACCCAAGTCACGCGCAACAGCGCGTTCTACGCGTCGCAAGGTCAAGAAGAGCGTTGTTAATGGCCAGGCGCACATCAAGTCCACTTTTAACAACACCATTGTTTCGATCACTGACCCAACGGGCGCTGTGATCTCATGGGCTTCCTCGGGTGAGGTTGGCTTCAAGGGATCCCGCAAGTCCACCCCTTACGCAGCTCAGATGGCTGCCGAGTCTGCTGCTCGCCGCGCTCAAGAGCACGGTCTGAAGAAGGTAGACGTTTTCGTTAAGGGACCGGGTTCAGG
>CABTZC010000251.1 GCA_902489185.1 uncultured Brevibacterium sp.
GAAGAGGAGGTACAACGCGCCATTCAACGTTTTTCAGAGCAGCTGGGCGCCTACGGGTTTGAAGTGAATGTGCATGCGACACCAGCTGGGATCGGAGCTTTGCACAACTACACAGGTGTGGTGAACCGGCTCCTTCACGAAGCCTTACTCAATACGGTGAAATATGCTGATCCCGAATCGCCCGTTAGCTTCACGGTCGGCCTCGATGACCACGTGAGTCTCGTTTTCTCTAATGCGATTCGCGAAGATGCCTCGCGTGCGGACAGTTCTGGATTTGGACTGGAATCTTTGTCACGGGACCTCGCTGCGCACGGTGGTTCGCTTGCGGCCAGTCGAGAACGCCCCGATGAGGGCAAGGAGCAATGGGTCCTGGCGATCCAGTTGCCTGTCGCACACCAAAGGACAGCGTCATGAATGTTCCCGTAACCCGTGTGAGTGTCGTTGACGATGATCCGTTTGCGCGCAAAATCATTTGCGAACTGCTCAATGCGCAAAGCGACCTTACCGTGGTGAGCTCGTATGACGACGGCCAGGCGCTCATCGACGACCTCGATTGCGATATTGCGCCACCTACAGACGTGTACCTGTGCGATATTTCCATGCCACAGCTCAACGGCATCGAAACTACACGGGCCGTGCGTGAACGCGGAAACACCACTCCTATTATGCTTCTCACCTCGTATGACGTGGATGAACGTTTCGCACAAGGGATGCAAGCGGGAGCAAACGGGTACCTCATTAAGACCTCGGACATCAGTCAGATCAGAGCAGCGATTCTCTCCGTTGCCACCGGAACCGCCGTCTTCTCTCCAGATGCTGCCGGATTTTCTCGCACGGTAGTGGCACACGAGACCCCTGGACAGTCACCGGGGGACCTCTACGGATTAACAGAACGGGAAGAAGCGATTCTCACGCAGCTGTGCCGAGGACAGTCCAACTACGAAATTGCGCGCTTCCTAGGGATCAGTGAAGGTACGGTCAAAGTCCACATTACGTCGATCATGAGAAAGGCCAATGTACGCTCGCGTTTAGAGCTTGTGGTTCAGGCGTTTAATTCGGGGGCCGTGGAACCTATGCGCGCTGACCGGCACCGCTGAGTGCAAACCTTGTTCATAAAACGCCATCCAGTTGTGTGCGCCTGACATGCACCGATTAGGCTAGGGCATGTGACACCCGAAGAACTCAAACTCGCTATTGAACAAGCCATCTCCGCGTACAACGAAACGCACGGAACGAACGTGGAGGTGCCCGCCAAACTTGTTGTTGAACGCCCAAAGAATCGCGACCACGGTGACTGGGCAACCAACGTGGCTTTGCAGACCGCTAAGAAGGCTGGGTTGCAGCCGCGTGAACTGGCAACCGGCCTGGCTCAGATTCTGAGCGGTGTTGACGGGGTTGAAAAGGCCGAGGTGGCCGGCCCTGGCTTCTTGAACATCACCTTGGCTGCGGGCGCGGCTGGGAAACTTGCCGCGGACATCGTTGCTGCTGGTCGTGAGTATGGACGTGGGGAATCGCTCAAAGACTCCACCATCAACTTGGAGTTCGTGTCGGCTAACCCAACGGGCCCACTACACATAGGGCACACGCGTTGGGCGGCACTCGGAGACGCTATCGGGCGCGTTCTCAAGGCTGCCGGTGCCAATGTGACCACGGAGTACTACATCAACGACGCCGGTTCTCAGATGGACACGTTTGCCAACTCAGTGCTGGCGCGCATGCGCGGCAAAGACGTACCCGAAGGCGGGTACCCCGGCCAGTACATCGCCGACATCGCCCGCGAACTGCTCAGTCGCCACCCGGAGTGGAACGACGCGGAAGACGACGAAATCTTTGACCACGTCAAAGACGAAGCGTACGAATTGCAGCTGAAAGACATTTCGGACACCTTGGAATCCTTTGGTGTACATTTCGACACATGGTTCTCCGAACGCACATTGCATGACACCGGAGCCATTACCGAGGCGGTTGAACGTCTGCGCGAACAGGGCCACGTTTTCGAAAACGAGGGTGCCATCTGGTTGCGGACCACCGACTTCGGGGATGACAAAGACCGTGTTTTGGTGCGCTCAGATGGAGTGCCCACCTACTTCGCCGCTGACGCCGCGTACTACCTTAATAAACGTGATCGTGGCTTTGACGAGAAGATCTACCTTCTGGGCGCTGACCACCACGGTTACGTGGGCCGCCTCAAGGCCTTGGCCGCAACCGCGGGCGATGACCCGGACCGCAATATCGAAATTCTCATCGGACAGCTCATTTCCGTTAACGGTGCACGCCTGTCAAAGCGCGCCGGCAACATTATTGAGCTACGCGACCTGGTGGAATGGCTGGGTTCAGACGCTGTCCGCTACTCTCTGGCACGCACGCCGGCCGACTCGCCACTGGCACTTGACCCTGAAGTACTCAAGTCCGCCAGCAATGACAACCCCGTCTACTACGTCCAGTACGCACACGCTCGCGCAAAAAGCGTTGAGCGGAAAGCCACCTCGGCGGGCGTTTCCACCGACTCATTTGACCCGGCCACCTTGCAGGACCCTACCGAAGCCGCTCTTTTGTCCGCGCTCGCAGACTACCCACGCGTTGTGGCGCAGTCCGCCCAGTTGCGTGAGCCTCACCGCGTGGCCCGGTACTTGGAGACGCTGGCGGGACTGTTCCACAAGTGGTACGACGCGTGCCGCGTGACTCCTCAGGGTGATGACCCGGTTGACACCGTTCACGCTTCCCGCCTCATGCTAGACATGGCGACCGCAACAGTCTTGTCCAACGGTCTGGAACTCATGGGTGTCTCTGCCCCTGAAAGGATGTAATGCCTGCTCACCCCTCCGGTGTCTTACACGCCGGCCCCTCGCCTGTTTGGTTGCCGGAACCAGATGACGTGAATGAACTCATGCCGTCGTTGTGGTCGAAAAACACCCGCAAAGAAGATGGTGTTCTCACGGTATGTGGCTATTCCGTTCCGGACCTGACCCGCACATGGGGATCTCCCATATTTGTATTTGACGTAGACGACTTCCAAACGCGTGCACGCGACTTCGCTGAGTCTTTTGCTCACGAATTTGCGGCGAATGGAATGACGGCGCGCGGGTACTACGCGGGTAAGGCATTTTTGTGCACTGCTGTGGCTCGGGGGGCCGGTGAAGCTGGACTGGGGGGCGGCGCACGCACGGTAGGGGGGGCGCTGACCGCGCGGGGCGC
>CABTZC010000252.1 GCA_902489185.1 uncultured Brevibacterium sp.
CTTGACGACAACGACCTCAAAATCGACGTGTACCGGTCCTCAGGGCCCGGAGGCCAGTCGGTGAACACCACAGACTCTGCCGTTCGCATTACCCACTTGCCCACGGGAATCGTCGCAAGCTGTCAGAACGAAAAGTCGCAGCTGCAGAATAAAGAAGCAGCCATGCGTATGCTTCGCGCTCGAATTCTGGCAAAGCAAGCCGAAGAAGCAGCCGCCGAAGCCAACGACATGCGCCGGTCCCAGGTGCGCACAGTCGACCGTTCGGAACGCATCCGCACATACAACTTCCCAGAAAACCGTATTGTGGATCACCGCACTGGTTTTAAGGCATACAACCTTGACCAAGTTTTGGACGGACGCCTCGACGACGTCGTAGAGTCCGCGCGTGCCGCTGACCGTGCGGCCCGCCTCGACGACATTGGCTGACGCCGACCAACTGTTGCGCCAGGCCATCCAACAGCTGGCCCACGCAGGAGTAGAAAGTCCCACGGCCGACGCGAAAATACTGTTCGCGTGGGCGTGGGACATTTCCGTGTCTGAACTGGGAAGCCACGTTTTGCGCGGAACCGACGTGCCCCGTGAGGTGAATGTGCGGTACGCCCAGGCATGTGAATGCCGTTCTCAGCGTGTGCCACTGCAACACATCACCGGTGTTGCGCCGTTTCGGTATCAGGAACTGCATGTGGGGCCGGGAGTGTTCATTCCACGGCCCGAAACCGAACTCATGGTCACATATGCGGTTGAGCATTTGACGGGCCTTCCCGGGGACCGCCACACGGCAGTCGACTTGTGCACCGGCTCAGGTGCGATAGCCATTGCACTTGCAACAGAGGTGCCTGGAACACACGTCCACGCGGTTGAACTCAGCCCCGAAGCAGCACGCTACACCGAACGCAACATCGAGCGGTACAGGCACAACTTCGAAGCCCACGGAAGTGCAGTAACCCTGCACATCGGTGACGCGACGGAGTTTCTGGGGACGACCTCGGCCCAAGTCATCACCTGCAACCCACCCTACGTAGCACGCACAGTGGAACACTCACCAGAAGTTGCCAGCGATCCGGAACTTGCGCTCTATGGTGGGGGAGAAGACGGCGCTGAACTTCCACAAAGAATCATCGCCCACGCGCCCAGAATTTTGGCACCCGGCGGACTGCTCATCTGCGAACACGCCGAATACAACGCGCACACCATTGAGAACGCATTTCACCGGGCGGGTTTCACATCAGTTGAGACCATAGGCGACTACACTGGCAGAGACCGATTTACACGCGGATATTCTGCACAATCAGGAGAGGATGATCGTGTCTCGCACATTTGATCTCGCAAATGAACAGGTGCGGGACCTCATCTTGGAGGAGTGCACTCGCGTGGTCCGCGGCGACGGTCTCTTGGTCATTCCCACCGACACCGTGTACGGGATCGCAGCTGACGCGTTTTCGCCTAAGGGCGTTGCCAAACTTCTGCAAGCGAAAGGGCGTGGGCGTGACATGCCGCCGCCGGTGCTGGTGCCACGTGCAGAAACTGTCATGGGCCTCGCCGAGGCGGTCGACAGTACGGTCATGGAACTCACCGCACGCTTTTGGCCAGGGCCGTTGACCATCATCTGCAACGCTCAACCCAGCCTGCACTGGGACTTAGGTGACACGCACGGAACCGTGGGGCTGCGTATGCCCGACCACGCAGACACTCTGGCCCTTTTGTCTAAAGTGGGACCCCTGGCCGTTTCAAGTGCCAACCTTTCTGGTGAACCTGCCGCGGTGAATGTCGAACAAGCGCAAAACATGTTGGGGGACCGCGTCGACATTTTTCTTGATGGCGGCGAAGCTCCTGGTGGCCAGTCGTCAACGATTATCGATATGAGCGGCTCAACCCCCCGGATTCTGAGAGACGGGCCTATCAGTTTTGAAGAACTGGCCGAGGTGGTTGACGGTCTGGAACCTCTAGCGCCGGAGGCGTAACGCGTGCGCGCCTATTTGTTTGTCATGGTTGTTGCGGCGGTGGTCGCGTACTTAGTGACGCCCATGGTGCGGCGAATAGCCGAACGTGGCCGGATTTATTCACCCCTGCGAACTCGTGACGTCCACTCGGTTCCCACCCCCAGGCTTGGGGGAGTAGCCATGTTTTGCGGCGTGCTCGCCGGTGTTGTGTGTGCGTACAACACACCTTTTTTGCAAGATTTGTTTCAACAGCCCGACCCCGTGATTGGGATTCTGGGTGCGGGCACGATTCTGTGTTTGCTTGGCGTGATTGATGACATTTGGGATATCAACTGGGTCGCTAAACTCGCCGGTCAAACACTTGCCGCTGGCTTCATGGCGCTTAAAGGTGTAGCGCTTTTGTCGATTCCTTTTGACACCGTGATCATTGGGTCGCAGCGACTGTCCCTCATTCTGACTGTGTTGGTTGTCCTTGTGACGATCAACGCAGTGAACTTTGTCGATGGGCTCGATGGCCTGGCCGCGGGTGTCGTCACGATTGGTGGCATTGCCTTCTTTGTGTACACGTACCAGTTGGCTATCGATACATCACCCTCGAGCTACGCAAACTTGGCGTCGCTGATCACGTCACTACTGGTGGGAGCTTGTCTGGGTTTCCTTCCGCATAACTTCAACCCTGCGCGAATCTTCATGGGGGATTCTGGGTCGATGCTCATTGGGCTTTTGCTTGCCGCGAGCACAATTCGGGTGACCGGTCAGGTTGATCCTGCTCTGCTTTCTACTGAACGCGTGTTATCAACGTATCTTCCAATTCTGTTGCCAGTTGCAGTGATGGTGTTGCCTCTTGTCGACCTGATGCTGGCGGTTGTTCGCCGGATGGCCGCTGGAAAGTCTCCGTTTTCTGCTGACGCAAAGCATCTGCACCACCGCATGCTTGCACTGGGGCACTCACACGCACGTGCGGTCCTCCTGCTGTATATGTGGACGGCTATCTTTGCGTTTGGCACTGTTTCGCTTTTGAAGTTCAAAACATCGATTGTTCTGTCGGTGCTCGCAGTTGCCGTAGCAGTGACACTGATCTTGACGTTCTACCCGCTGTATACGCGTTTGTCTGCTCGAAAGGAACTGACATGAAAAGTACGCCCATTCGCAATCTGATGCTTCGCATCATTGTGTGGGGGTTGATCGCTTCAGTTGTATTAGCGGCGGTCGCAGGCGTGATTGGCTATGCGGC
>CABTZC010000253.1 GCA_902489185.1 uncultured Brevibacterium sp.
ACCTTAGGAAATGAAAAAATCCTAAAAAGGGCGGCTTCGGGTCAAAAGATACTGCACCTTCGGGCAGTCAAATATGCCCGCCAGTACGATGTGCCACTGCACGTGCGCTCATCCTTTAGCCACAACCGCGGAACCTGGGTAAGTGATTCGCCCATTCCCCCGACATTCGCTCCTGAAGAAGAGGAAACAAGCATGGAACAGGCTGTAATCTCCGGTGTTGCCCACGACCGGCAAGAAGCGAAACTCACTGTGGTGGGTGTTCCAGACATCCCCGGCAAGGCGGCAGAAATCTTCCGGGTGATCGCAGAAAACGAAATCAACATCGACATGATCGTGCAAAACATTTCCACCCGCGATCCCGGCCGCACTGACATTTCGTTCACATTGCCCATGTCTGACGGTGCAACCGCAACGCGCGCGCTCAACGACGTACAAGAAAGCATAGGGTTTGACCACCTGCGCTATGACGACCAGATCGGTAAGTTGTCCGTGGTAGGAGCGGGAATGCGCTCACACCCAGGTGTCACGGCCACGCTGTTTGATGCTTTGTCGGAAGCGCACATCAACATCGACATGATTTCCACATCAGAAATTCGGATCAGTGTCGTCACTCGGGCAGATCTGCTTGACGCGGCGGTCAAAGCTGCGCACACGGCATATGGTCTCGACAGTGACTCAAACGAAGCGATTGTCTATGGAGGTACCGGACGATGAGCCTGAAAGTTGGCGTGGTCGGTGCGACCGGCCAGGTGGGACGTGTCATGCGTGAACTCTTGGCCAACGACCCTGGGTTCGACATCGACGACATTCGTTTTTTCGCCTCCGCCCGTTCAGCCGGTACCGAGTTGGACTTTAAGGGTCGCACGGTTGTTGTTGAAGACACCGCGACTGCTGACCCGTCAGGCTTAGACGTGGCCCTGTTCTCAGCCGGTGGTGCCACGTCTAAAGCCCACGCTCCACGCTTTGCACAAGCCGGTGTCACCGTTGTAGACAACTCTTCCGCTTGGCGCTCCGACGACGACGTGCCGCTGGTGGTTTCGGAAGTGAACCCAGACGCACTGAACCGGATCCCCAAGGGCATCGTCGCCAACCCAAACTGCACCACGATGGCCGCAATGCCGGTGCTCAAGCCCTTGCACTCAGCGGCCGGACTTTCCCGCCTGATCATCAGCACGTACCAGGCCGTGTCGGGTTCTGGGGTCGCCGGCGTGGACGGTTTGGTGAGTGAAACTGAGGCCGCTGTCCCCAACGCACGTGGCCTTGCCCTGGACGGTCAGGCGGCCGGGTCGAAACCGACCGTGTACACCGAACCTATTGCGTTTAACGTGCTGGCGCTCGCCGGTGACATGGTGGACGACGGTGACGGCGAAACCGTCGAGGAAAAGAAACTGCGTAACGAATCACGCAAGATCCTGGACATCCCGGAGCTTTTGGTGTCCGGTACGTGCGTGCGTGTTCCTGTTGTTACCGGTCACTCGCTGTCCATCAACGCCGAATTTGAACGCGACATCACGCCTGAAGAGGCCACCCAGATTTTGTCCCAAGCCCCGGGTGTGGAGCTGGAAGACGTGCCCACACCGCTCAAGGCCGCCGGCGGAAACACTAGCCTGGTGGGTCGAATCCGTCGCGACCAGTCGGTTCCGGGGAATCGGGGGTTGGTGCTGTTCGTGTCGAACGACAACCTGCGTAAGGGGGCGGCTCTGAACACCGTGCAGATCGCTGCCTTGCTCGACAAACGCAGATAGAAGCCACCCATAGAAAAATGCTTATATAACCATTTGTCAATAATTGGGGTGCGCGGATACTTTCTGGTTGTTTCGTTTAGCTAGAAAGGTCTTCTATGAAGTCGCTTCGCGCGGTGTCAGTTGCGGTCTGCGCAGCTGGTGCCCTCGTCCTGTCCGCGTGTGGGTCCCAGTCAGGCGATTCCGGCAGTGACAAGCTCAATGTGGTTACGTCGACCAACGTCTACGCCGACATTGCCCAGACGGTCGGCGGTGACGCTGTAGAGGTCACACCTATTATTGACGACCCGTCGAAGGACCCCCACTCCTATGAGGCGACCACGCAAGACCAACTGAAGCTGTCGAAAGCAGACGTAGTTGTGCAAAACGGCGGTGGTTACGACGCTTTCATGACCACCTTGTTGGAGGCTTCTGACTCCAAGCCCGAGGTGGTAGACGCGGTTTCGATTTCCGGCCTCCCGGGTTCGGAGGGACTGGGTAACGAACCCCACGACCACGGCGAAGAGGGCCACGACCACGGCCATGACCACGAGCACGGCGAAGAGGGTCACGAGCACGGCGAAGAGGGCCACGACCACGGTCACGGCGAAGAGGGTCACGAGCACGGCCATGAAGGTCACGAGCACGGTGCGTTCAACGAGCACGTGTGGTACTCCGTGCCCACCATGATCAAGCTGGTCGACGAAGTTTCTGAAACCTTGAGCGAGAAGTCACCTGAGCACAAAGACGAGTTCGAGAAGAATGCCGACGACCTGCGTGGCAAGCTTGAAGATCTGAACACAAAGATCACTGATGCTAAGTCGCAGAATGAAGGCAAGAAAGCTGCAGCAACTGAACCAGTGCCTCTGTGGCTGTTTGAAGACATGGGGCTCGAACCGGCGACCCCACCAGAATTCTTGTCTGCGATTGAAGAAGGTAACGATGCGCCTCCTCTGGTGTTCAAGAAGGCTCAAGGGCAGCTGAAGAACAAAGAAGTCGTTATCCTCGGTTACAACACGCAGGCGACCAACGAGCAGGCTGAAGCCCTCAAGAAGGCGGCTGAAGACGCAGGCATTCCTGTCGTGGACATGGCTGAAACCATGCCCAAGGGGTCAAGCTATGTCGACTGGATTTCCGGCTATGTAGATGAAGTAAACAGTGCCATCAAATAAACATGAGAATCCGTCGCGAGACTCTGTTTTAGAGATTCGCGACGGATTTCTTAAATTCGGTGAACGTGTCCTGTGGCATGGCCTCAACCTTGAGGTCAAACCCGGGGAGTTCATTGCGGTTTTGGGTCCGAACGGTAGCGGTAAGACTTCTCTTTTGAAAGTGCTTTTGGGGCAGTACAAGTTGTCTGGCGGTTCGATCCGCGTGGGTGACCACAATGTGCGCAAAGGCGACCCGGATATTGGTTACGTGCCACAGCAACGGTCCGTCGAT
>CABTZC010000254.1 GCA_902489185.1 uncultured Brevibacterium sp.
CCACCAACGGTGGGATTGGGGTTCGACACTGCTACTCGCGCCGTGCGGTTAGCCGCCCGCGCCCACCCGAATATCACTGCGTTTACATGGGATGTTTTCCGGGATTTTCCGCTTCTGGACAGCACGATTGATGTGGTGCTCGACGTGTTTTCGCCGCGCAATGGCGCGGAGTTTCACCGAGTACTCTCCCCCGGCGGGCACACGGTAGTCGTGACACCCGAACCACAGCATTTGCAGGAGCTGCGCGCAAGCACGGACATGGTGGGAATTGATCCGAACAAAGGCGAACGTTTAAACCGGGCACTGCACATGTTCGAACCCGTGGGTGAATCGGTGATTTCGTACGACCTCGCGCTCACCCCGGATTTGGCACGCGACCTCATCTTTATGACACCGTCTGCCCGGCACATATCAACGGATACGATTGCGGATTCCCAGCTCCCCACCTCGGCAACGGTAGCCGTGAAAATATCGGTCTGGCGCAAACCTACAGTGCGGCAATGACCCTTTGTGGTTCGGTGACTGGGAACATGTGATCGGCACCTTCTGCGATGTGCAGCTCGGCTCCGATTAGGCGCGCCAACCGGCGTTGTTTTGCCACTGACACCGCACGGGAAGTCCCTGAGGAGCACACGATGATGGGGCGCAACCTGCGGTCAAGCACATGGTTCGACATGAGCAGTGAACTCAATCGGTATTCCTGTTCCCAACTCGAAAACCACTGGTCCACCACGGTTTGAAGCCCGGGGCGACTCACAAACCGGTGTGTCGCGTGCGTGCGTGGCAAGTGGTCTGTCAGACCGGAGGCACGGGTGAAAAGATGTTTACGAATCTGCGCGCCCCACGGCGTGAGCGCTCGGGCCATCTTGTCCACAGCGGGAGCCAAGTGGCGTTCAAAAACAGTCCCCCGCGTCAACCAACCACCCACGAAGGTCAGGGGCGCGGACGGGTCGAGAAGAATCAACCGTGTGAGGTCACTGGGGTGTTTAAGCGCCCATTCCAAAGCAGTAACACCGCCAACAGAGTGACCAATGAGAGCAAACGGTTCGCTGATATCAACCGCTCTTCTCACGTCCTCGATGTCGCCCGTTGGGTCGTGTTCCCACGCGTCGATCACTTCTACGGGACCGGGAAGAAGCTCACTTAAACCGCTGTAGTCTTCCGGTAAGAGGCTCAGCCCAGGAACGATTACCCACTTCACGGGTCTATTGTAATCCTCGCCACATCCACGGATGTTATGGCACACAATACGACCCCAGTGTCAGTAAAGTTGCTGTATGACACAGCGCACGTCTCCACGCAAAACAGAAGTCCTGGCACGGGTGTTCATTTGGCTTTACGTTTTAGCCGCTGTGTGGACAACGTTGACGATCCCCATTCGCCTGAGCAATGTAGCCGACGCGGGGTACATGCTCTTTTCGCTGTTCACGGTTCCAGCTGAGCCGTCCTTGGTGGCAGTGGTTTTCCTTATCGCTGTAGCGACCACCGCGGCCCGACGACTGCGGATCGCTCACACTGCCATGCTGGTGGTCGCGTCGCTGGGCGTGCTCGCATCGGTGCTCAACACCAGCGCAGTCATATCGCTGGGACCTAACAGTGAGCTGCACATTTCAGTGACGAGCCCGCTCGACGCACTGTTCTTCAGCCTCCCTTTCAGGATTGCGGGTTTTGTGCTCAACGTCGTGTCGTTAATCCTCATCATCATGATGCGGCCCGCGTTTCCCGGACGGATTCGCACCACGAACTTCCTCAAGGCGCTGGGCATTTTGTTGTCCGGGTTGGCTGTGTCGTTTGTGGTCGCACTTCTCGCTTCTTCCCTTACCCCGGTCGGGGTAGGTGCATGGAGTGATCGTCTGACATTTGCGCTTTCTGCGGCCCTTGGGTCTACGTCTGGGCTCAGTTCGATCACGGACGGGCAGCACCCAACTACGTTCATCGTGTTCTACATCTGTGGTGCTATTTCAGCGATTTCACTGATCTGGGCACTCATTGTGATGTTCCGTATCAAGGCCAAACCGGCCCCCATCACACCCGATGAAGAACTCGAGATTCGTCGCATGGTTCTTGACTTCGGTGACCTGGACTCACTGTCATATTTTGCGACTCGACGCGACAAGAGTGCGGTGTTCTCTCCCGATCGCAAAGCCGCCGTTCTGTACGGCGCTGTGGGGAATGTTTTTGTTGCGAGTGGTGACCCTGTGGGGGACCCGGCATCCTGGCCACACGCAATCGACTCGTGGCACTCTCACTGCCGATCCGTAGGTGCTCGTCCCGTAGTTTTGGCATGTTCACAAGATTCAGCACGCCTGTACAGGGCCTTGGGATTGGCGATCGTTGCAATTGGTGACGAAGCTGTCGTCAACACTGCCGACTTCAACATTTCTAGCCCTGCACTAGCCGACATTCGCAAAACCATCAGGCGCATGAACCGTGAGGGCATCACCGCGAAGGTGGCACGCGTGCGTGACCTTCCTGCTGATCTTGTCACTCAGTTAGAAAACTGCCGCGATGCGTGGCGTAATCACGAGGTCGAACGCGGTTTCTCAATGGCGCTAGGTCGCATGGGTGACCCAGCAGATTCAAACGCAGTGATCGCATGGGCAAGCGACACATCCGGCTACCCGATCGGATTCTTAAGCTTCGTCCCGTGGGGCCGCAACGGTCTCTCACTCGACGTCATGGTCCACGCGCCCACAGCCGTCCCCGGCGTGACGGATTTCCTGGTCGCGCAAACTGCCCTGCAGGGCCGAGACATCGGTATAAAACACATTTCGCTCAACTTCGCCGTGTTCCGTGACGTGTTCGTCGCCACCGACGAACTTCGAGCCGGCCCCCTGACCCGGGCAAGCGACAAACTCCTCAAGGTTGCTTCCCGATCCTTCCAGATCGAATCGTTGTACCGAGCTAATCAGAAGTACCAACCGCAGTGGTCCCCAAGATGGGTAGCGCATGACGACACTATGATGGGCTTTCACGCACTCTATTCGATGAGTGTGGCCGAAGGCTTCATTCCCCCTCCCAGCCTGCGCGCTGTTCTCGCCTGGATATGGGCCAGCATTACCCAAACCACTCCCACTCCCCTTTTCGGCGCCCAGCCCACGATCACCTCGGCGGATTTCCTCAACCGTGTGAAAGAACTCGACCAC
>CABTZC010000255.1 GCA_902489185.1 uncultured Brevibacterium sp.
CCTTCCACTCGCGTGTATCGAGCGTGAGTGTGTCCCCACGCGCTTCGAAAATCGCACTGGCATACACCGGTTGAGGTGTCACGTGCGGCACAAACGCCAGCACCACCACAATCGATACCGACCCCGCAGACTGCCCAACCGACCTTGACGACAAACACCGCATCAAACCGCCTGAGCTGGGACCCAAACAGCACGCGGTCAAGGCGGAAAACACCTCGGCCGGGTACGTTGCCCACGCCGATTTTGACGCACGCGGAATGGACGGGCGCGTGCGCGTGGCGTTCCGACACGACGGACACGGAACCATGGGCGTCATCAACCCCAACCGCTCTGAAGGCGGGAACATCGCGGCGCGTGGGGACGCGTTCGCCTACGACATTTGGGCCCCTACGATCGAGCCCTTGCACCTGACGTTCTCGGAACCGGGAACGCACTGCGTCGCCTACTCCATGTACGGGGGCGACGCCAAGAAACCTGCGCGAAACGGGATGCTGACGGTCACTGCAAAAGGGGCCGAGGTGGCAGACGACCGGGAGGCAAAGGACCGGGAGGCGGACTCACAGTGCGCGCCCACAGCCCCGGTCCCTCGAGACCCAGCCGAAAGCCCCTCCGATTCACACGACACGTCGACCGACGACACCGGCGCGGACAACGCAGAGGCAACGGACCCTGGGGAGGAGGGTGAGAACTCGGGCAACATTCCTGGCCAATCCGGCGCTGCGCCGGGCGTGACCGTGCCCACTCCCGCCGCGCTGCCCTTCCAGCCGGTTGCTGCCAACGTGTGCGCACCGGCAGGCGAGGGACACATGGTTGACGTGACGCACGGGCAGGTGCTCATCAACCCCACCCAGGTCAAAGTGAACGGGGCAGAACGCGCACCCTCAACCGTCAACGTCACCGTGCCGGACTCAGCGCGCACCGCGTTCACACCGTCAACAACGCAGGACAAAGAGTTCGCTACCCCCGGATCCCAAGTATGGGCAACCGGTGGTGCAAACGCGCCCGCCGTGGGATGGAGCGCAAACGACCTGGATCCGGCGCTGGTGACATCCATGGAGGTGACGCTCACGCGTGTGAGCGGACCGGGGAACGTCATCATTCAGCAAAAAGACGCGCTAGGGAAGAACACCAAGCACCTTCGTCAAGGTTCGCAGTCGACTGTCACGCCTGGGCAATTTAGCACCCCCTCCTTCATGTTTAACCAGCCAGGCGCGTATGACGTGGAGTTTGAAACGCTGACTCGTGAGGTTCACGGACACGAACGCCGGGCTACTGTTGTTCTCCGGTTCAACGTGGGCAAAAAACTGCCTGCTCAGGTGGTCGGCTCGCCCTTGGGCGCGCTCATTGGTCACTGCCAAGCGGCCTCGATCACTGGGGACATTGTGCAAGCCAACCCACCTGCGGATCCTCCTCAAGCTGCCCCAGAAACGCCCTCGGTCGAAGGTCCGTCGAACTGGTGGTGGGGAGTCGTTGGGGCAGCGGTCTTGTGTAGCATTGCGCTGGCGATCCTTGCCGCCAGCGTGTGGGTCAGAGGGACTCGTAATGCACAGTGAAGACAAGCGTTACGCCAGCAGCCTGCAGGACACCGCCGAAATCCCCAAGGTCCCTACGAAGCCTAAAGAAGCTACGAAACCCCAGGTCGCAGCGAAGCCCAAAGGTACGACGAAAGCAGCAACGACCTCGGCGGGGGTGTCACGGTGGTGGGCAATCCCGCTCATGGCGATGTCGATTGCGATGGTGGTACTGGCCGGGTTGTTATTTGTGAACCTCCGTACGGACGGGGCGGCCAGCGAGGCCGAAGAAATTGTGGAGATTCCAGCGCCGGTTGCGCCCTCCATGCCTGCCGTTGACCCCGTGGCAGGCGGGGTTGCCGTCGATAACCCGTGGTTGCGCGAGACGAGTGAAAAATCGGGGATCCCCAAGCGCGTTTTGCAGGCGTATGTCGCGGCAACGGTGTGGGCTGCTCAGCGCAGTCCGCAGTGCGGGTTGTCGTGGAATACGTTGGCTGGAATCGGCAAAGTCGAGACCGATCACGGGCGCTACAAGGGTGCCAGCGTGAACGACTCCGGCGAGGTTACGCCCCACCTTTTTGGTGTTCAACTGCGTGGTGAAGGCACGGCGCATATCCGCGATACCGATGGCGGGCGACTCGACGGAGACCGCACACATGACCGAGCTGTAGGCCCTATGCAGTTCATCCCCACAACTTGGAACCAGTTTGCTGTGGACGGCAACGGCGACGGTGCGAAGGACCCGCACAACATTGACGACGCGGCGGCGTCCGCGGCGGCTTTTCTGTGCGCGAACAACCGCAACCTGAGTGACCTGAACGGGTACACGGATGCGATCAAGGCATACAACCCGTCCGATCAGTACGTGCGCGACGTAGCGAATGAAGCGCAACGGATTGCCCAAGTCATGGGGCAGACGGCTCAAACTGAGTAGTGCAGTCAGGCCGTTGAGTTGATGGCGCCCGAGGTGTCGGTAGGGTAAGGGGCATGAGAAGCCCGCTACGACCTCGGGAAGGGATCAGCGCAACCCGTTTGCGCGCACCTGGCGGCAATCAGACGCACTCCCGCCAACACGAACCGGTTCCCGCGACCGTCCGCGACTGGTTGTTAGCCGATTTCCCCGATTCGCGTGAGGAGCTCGACTACATCACCGATCCCCACGGAGGCGGGCTCGTAGACGAAAACGGCCGGCCGGTCACCCTGGAGACACCTGTGACCCCGGGCGGCTTCTACTTCTTCCACCGGATCGTGCCACCAGAAGCGCGCGTGCCGTTCGACGTGACGGTGGTGCATGAGGACGAACACTTGTTGGTCGTGGACAAACCACACTTCCTGGCGTCGACTCCCAACGGACGATTCGTGCGCGAATGCGTGGTCACGCGGTTGCGCGTAGACCGCAACGAACCAGACTTAGTGGCCATTCACCGGCTTGACCGTGTGACAGCCGGGCTGCTTATTCTTTCGCGCAACCCGGACACGCGAGGGGCATATCAGCGACTCTTTCAAGACCGAAAAGTGGACAAAACCTATGAGGCCTTAGCGGTTCTTCCGGGCGACTTTGACCCGGCGGCGTTCCCGCTCGAGTGCGAGTCGCGGATCGAAAAA
>CABTZC010000256.1 GCA_902489185.1 uncultured Brevibacterium sp.
CGGTCACGGATCCGAACCCGCTCACCTCTCATTTGACGGGCACGCCATCATGATGGCGATGAAGAACCCAAACTCGCTGGTCGAGATCTCGACTGCCGACGGAAAGCTCAAGAGCCTCGCTGTTGCTCGTGACATCCAGCGTCACCCGGTTCGCCGTGACATCATCCACGTTGACTTCATCATCGTGAAGCGCGGTGAAAAGATTGAGGTCGACATTCCCGTTACACCTGTGGGCGAAGCAGCTCCAGGAACCCTTGTTTCGGTTGAAACCCAGACCTTGCGTGTTCTGGCAGACGCCACCCAGATTCCAGAGCACTTCGAGCTTTCCATCGAAGGTCGCGAAGTTGGCGACCACCTCTTCGCAAAGGACGTGGAACTGCCAGAAGGCGTCGAACTGGTTGACGACGAAGAAATGATGCTCATCCACGTCGCAGCTGAAATGACTGAAGCAGAGCTCGAATCTGAACTCGAATCCGAAGCAGTCGATGAAGAAGTTGCAGCATCGACCGGTGCTGAGCCTTCGGAGGAAGCTAGCGAATCCTCGGACGACGAGTAATCGCCGTAAACTGAGTGGGGTGTGCACGATGCACACCCCACTTTTTTACATTGAAGGACGGTATGCGTTACCTCATTATTGGTCTGGGTAATCCGGGTCCACGTTACGCGGGTACCCGGCACAACATTGGACACATGGTGTTAGACGAACTCGTGCGCAGGTGCGGGGCCACACTGGGGTCCACGAAAACTCGAGCAGTCGCGGCCAGCGTGGCCGACCTCGGCGGGGTTGTGGGTACGAAGGCCGTCCTGATGAAGTCCGCAACTTACATGAACGAATCTGGACTTCCCGTGCGTCAGCTGGCTGACTTCTATTCGATCGATCCCGACCACGTGATCGCTATTCACGACGATGTGGACCTACCGTTTGACTCGATCAAGCTCAAACTGGGTGGGGGAGAAGGAGGCCACAACGGTCTTCGCTCGATGAGCAAGCACCTGGGAACCCGCGACTACTTGCGGGTGCGCGCAGGCGTTGGCCGCCCACCCGGACGCATGGACACTGCAGACTATGTTTTGCAGAATTTTTCAAGCGCTGAACGCAAAGATCTGCCTATGTTTGTGTCCGACTGCGCCGACGCAGTCGAAGACTTGGTGCTTAAAGGGCTCACGGATGCCCAGCAGCGCTACCACTCGCGTCAGAACTAGTCGAGGTTCCGCAGTATTGCGTCGAGTTCCGGGTCCCCGGTTCCGGCCGTTTTCCCGCCGGGGGTGCCAGTGGATCCGGCCCGAGGTCGTTGCGGGTTCCTGCTTTCAGCCCACTTGAGAATGACCCAGGCTGCGCACACCCCGCCGATGAGCCCAAAGAGGTGTGCTTGCCATGAAATGTGGCCCAAACGGGGGAGAATACCGAACAGCATGGCGCTCCCATACACCCCGATAACGACGAGGGAAACGATTCCGCGGGCAATGCGGCCTGACCACGTGCGGGCGAAGAACGCGGCCACTGCCAGATACCCAAAGTAGCCAAACACCAAACCAGAGGCCCCAACCGTGACGGTGCCCGGTTCGTTGAGAAAAAACGTGCCAACAGCGCTTGTGACCATGATGATCGCGGTGACGGCCCAGAACCGGGCAACCCCGTCGGCAACAACCAGCCCACCTAACACTAGGAACGGAAATGAATTCGCCAACAAGTGGGGCCACGACGAGTGCAAGAACGGCATGGTGAAAATCCCGTACCAGTGTGAAAGGTCCCACGACCGTAACCCGGCGCCATTGAATCGGATCGGAATCACGAAGTCAGAAATGCGGATCAGCCACATGACCGCGAGCATGATGAGGGGAGATGCTAAGCGTTTAGCAACGTCGATCCCGATCGCGCTCAAGCTGTCTTCGTCACCTGTTTTGTGCGACTGGCTCATGCATCCAGTGTTTCACAGGTAGACTGACGGCGTGTCTTTGACGGGAATCTCTGCAAGCGTGTCCGAACTCCCTGGCTTCACTCAAGCCGTTGATGCCCTGAACACAGATCCTGGAGGGTCCATCGATGTGGTGAAGGGACTGTGGCCGTTCCTCATCGCTCAGGCGAGCGCGAACGCTCCTGTGGTTGCCGTGACGTCGACCGGGCGGGAAGCCGAAGAACTTACCGAAGCTCTCGCCGACCATCTGGCTCCTTCATCTGTTGCGTTCTTCCCCAGCTGGGAAACCCTGCCGCATGAACGCCTTTCGCCTCGATCGGACACAGTGGGTAAGCGCTTGTCCGTGTTACGCGCTCTTAGCCACCCCGGCGAACGTCCGCTGTCCGTTGTGGTCACCACGGTTCGGGCGCTCGTGCAACCGATCGTGAAAGGGCTGGGTGATTTGGAGCCCGTCACTATCAAAGTAGGTGATGAACACGATCTGACGGAACTGGCTGAGCGCTTGTCACATTTGGCGTATTCGCGCGTCGACATGGTGTCGCGGAGAGGAGAGTTTGCCGTCCGAGGTGGCATTATCGACATCTTTCCTCCCACCGAAGATTCGGCCCTGCGTGTCGAGTTCTTTGGTGACGAGGTAGAAGAGATCCGGCGGTTCTCGGTTGCCGATCAGCGTTCAATCGAGGAAGAAGAAGGTGCCGAGGTGCCCCACGTGTGGGCGCCTCCGTGCCGTGAAGTTCTTTTGTCATCGAAGGTGCGCGAACGGGCAGCCGCTTTGGTGGAACAGATTCCCGCCGCAGCCGACATGCTCGCCAAGATCGCTGACGGGGTTGCCGTGGACGGGATGGAGTCGCTGGCTCCCGTGCTGGCCGACGGTATGGAACCACTGCTCGCCCGCCTTCCCAGCACTACCCGCATTGTGGTGCTTTCCCCGGAACGCGTCGAAACACGGGCCGCGGACCTCGTGGCGACAACAGACGAGTTTTTGGCCGCAGCGTGGACCTCTGCCACCTCGGGCGGAAAGGCACCCATTGACCTGTCCCCAGCGAGCTTCCGCACTTTGGAGGAGACCCGCACGGCCGCAGAGCAACTCAGCCTTCCATGGTGGGAAGTGGGCGGGTTCGCCCGCGATGAAGAGTTGGTGGAGGTCACGGAGAACCACGTCACGATCGATGCCCGCGAACCGCGCGGTTACGC
>CABTZC010000257.1 GCA_902489185.1 uncultured Brevibacterium sp.
GAGTGTTGGGGAACAGGTGGGTAGGCGGGGGCTATTTTTGCGGTGGGAGGGGGCCCCCCGTCGGGGCCCACCACCCCCGCCTCTACCCGCACGGAAGCCGTTCCGCACCGCGCTTCGGTGGGGCCCACCTCGGCGGCCGGGAGCTCTTCAAGCAGATCAGGCAAACCGGACACGATTCGGGTGGGGCGCTGGTGCTGCGGGGCACGCAATACGACATCGATGCTGGTCACACCCGTGAGCGTGAGCGCCGAGTCGATCCCGGCCGCCACGGCCGCTTCAATGTCGGTTTCCAACTGGTCGCCCACCATGAGTGGGCGTTTTGCGCCCAACGCGTCAATCGTCTGGGTGAGCATGGTGGGTTCAGGTTTGCCTGCGTATACAGGAGTTGCGCCACTAAACCGGGCCACGATGTCGACGAACGTCCCGTTTCCGGGCATGATTCCCCGGCCGGTGGGAATTGCTTTGTCAGGGTTTGTTGGCCGATATTGGGCGCCGTTGCGTACCGCTGTGATCGCCCAGGAGATGTCGGTCCACGAGGTGTCCGGGCCGAACCCTTGGATCACTGCAGCCGGGGTGTTTTGGGTGAGCCAATCACGGTCGTGTGGGGTGATGACAGTAAACCCGAACGACGCGACGCACGAACGTAAGAACTCGCCTCCCAAAACCAGTACGGCGGAGCCAGTGTCGATGTCGTGCGCGAGCTTTTCAGCTGCCGCTTGCGCCGACGTCCGCACGTGCCGTGGCGTGCAGGGGATGTCGAACGACGCAATCGTTTGCGCGATTTCTTCGACGTCACGTGCCGCGTTGTTGGTGATGAACGCGTACGGGGTGCCAGTGCTGTGCCAGGTCTTGAGCGTGTGTGCTACACCAGGAATTGGTTCCTTACCCCGGTAGATCACGCCGTCAAGGTCAAGGAGAATCGCGTCGTACATGCTTAGCGAACGGTTTCTGGGTCGATGCCGGCTTCTTCCAGGATTTCGTCTACTTCGTCTTCGACGTCAAGGTTGGGGTCCGGCGCCGAGGTGTCCTCGGGTTCTTCTTCGATGGTGATGATCTGGATACCCTCGTTGGGGTCTGGGGTTTCGTCACCGAAGAGAACGTTGGTGCGGTGTGCGGTCCGCCGAGCGAGTTCTTCGTACTTGTCACCGGTTTCGGTATCACCTTGGGCGCGCAGAATGTCCGCATACATGCTTAAGAGTCGCACTGCTGACCCGGGGGCGTGTCCGGTGAACCCTTGGGCTTCGATGAGAGCTTTTGCCGCTGGCAGATTGTCCAAGTCCATATGTGCCCCTGCCACGACGAGCACGAATTCGATCCATGTCTGTGGGTCGAAGTCTGACTGTTTCGCTTCTGCGAACATGTCGAGGGCTTTTTGCGGTTTTTCGCGCCCGCGTTCTGCGTCTGCGATCACGGGAATGTTTTCGGTTGCTCCGGTAATGCGTTTGTGGGTGCGGAGTTCTCTTAAGGCTTCGTCGTATTTGCCGAGGCGGTATGCGACGAGTCCCAGAGCTTCACGCGTTGCCGCGATCCGACCAGCTGATTCAACTGCGTACCGAGCGTGCTGGTATGCAGCCTCGGGGTCAGAGTCGATAAGGGTTCCCGCAGCCGCCAAGTGGTTGGAGACGACTTCGCGGTGTTCGCGCGAAAGCGGGCTGAGTTGTTGGTGAACGGAGGACGAAAGAATCCGTCCTGAGACGCCTTCCGGAAGTTCCGGTTCTTTCATTTTCCGAGGTCGGTCATATCCTCGGGAGTGTTTTCCGGGTTGTTGCTGGCGTCGTCTGTCTTGTCCGCCACGACGCGCTGGGCGACGTCCCTTGAAGTTGTTCACTGCGCTCCGTTCCTATCGATCGAACAACCATTTTACCCGTGTCGGCGATCAACCCTCAACGCAGAGAACTCACGGACGATTTCGCTCGCGGTTTGTGCCATACAGTGGGTGAAGCCGGTGCCAGCCCATAGGTTGAGCATCTGTGGGTCGTGGGCGTGTGCCTTGCGGATGGGTGACGTCATGTAGTGAACGTGCGGGTATCCCACAATCTGTGCTGGTTCCATCGTGGTGGTGAAAGTGTTAGAAAGTCCGCGTGCGACACGTCCCGAGAAGGCTCGGGTCTGCACCGTTGACGAGAACTCACCACTGACCAGAGCGTGTGCGTGCGCGGGCTTGGTTCCTGCTTCGGTAGCCGTGAGGAACCGAGTGCCAATGGATACGGCTTGTGCACCGGCATCGAGGGCTTGTTGTCCCTGTCGAACGGTACCGATTCCTCCGGCTGCCACAAGTGGCACAGACACTGTACGGCGCACTTCTCGTACTAAGTCCGGAAGTGCAGTTGGCGTCACTGTTTGGTCTTGTCGATGGACAGACAGATGCCCACCGGCTGCTGTTGACTGCACGATGAGAAAATCGGCACCAGCGTCAACCGAAGCCATGGCCTCTGCCAGGTTGGTCACTGTGACGCCCACCTCACTCCCCTTGGTTTGGATACTCCGGATGATTCCGGTGTCTGGGAGTCCAAATGTGAACGTCACGACTGTGGGTGTGTGTTCCAGCACTATGTCGATCTTGTCGTCGAAGTGATCGTCACTAAAATCAGGAACGTCTACCGCTTCGCCGAACGCTTCTTCGAGTGCAGTTGCGTAGCGTTGGAGGTCTGTCTTTTGTGGGCGGACTACTTCTGGGACGAAAATGTTCGCGTTGAAGACGCCTGTGAGTTCGCATGTTTGTGTCAGGACGCGTTCAAAGTCTTGTGGACTCAAGTAGCCAGCTGCGATCGAGCCTAACCCCCCGGAGTTGGTGACGGCTGCTGCAAGTTCTGGGGTCGAAGGTCCGCCTGCCATTGGGGCGCACATGATGGGTACGCGACGCTCATCCAACACATCCATGTGTGTCAGTATGTCATGAATGTGAAAAGAGGAGGCCACGGCTTCGTGGTCTCCTCTTCTCATTACGTTGGTTTTGCGGCGGTGTCTTACTCTCCCACACACTCTCGTGTGCAGTACCATCAGCGCTGTCAGGCTTAGCTTCCGGGTTCGGAATGGGGCCGGGCGTTTCCCTGACGCTATAAC
>CABTZC010000258.1 GCA_902489185.1 uncultured Brevibacterium sp.
TCGTTCTTTTTAGGAGGAACGTTTCTGGTTGTCGCGGACACGTGCGCACGGATGATCTTTAACCCTGTTGTTCTGCAAACCGGAACCGTAACAGCGCTGGTGGGCGCACCCTTCTTGCTGTACCTAGTGATGCGGAGGGCGCGGTGACGACAGGCGACGGGAAGACAAAGAGTGCAGGCGTCACTTTGGAAAACGTGGCGGTCGCGTATGGCAAACGCACAGTGCTGAGTGATGTGTCTGCGACGTTCGAACCAGGTCATGTCCACGGCATCATCGGGCCAAACGGGGCGGGGAAATCCACACTCTTGCACGCGATCCTTGGTGTTCGTGCCTACACAGGTTTTGTACGAGTCGACGGTCATGAAATAGCGCACATGAGTGCCCGGGAACGCGCCGAACACATCGCGTTCGTCGCTCAGGATGCGCCACCTCCTGACGACTTCACCGGCCGAGAGCTCGTGTCTATGGGCCGGTACGTGCGCCAAGATCGGTTCACCCTGAAATCTGCCCATGACGTCGAAGTCATTGACGCGGCATTAGAGCAGGTGGGAGCCACGGGTTGGGCTGACCGGCCCGTGAGCCAAACCAGTGGAGGTGAGCGCCAACTCACCTCGCTTGCCCGCGCGATCGCACAGGAGGCCCCCACCCTCGTTCTTGACGAACCCACCTCGGCGCTGGATCTGAGCCACGAACAGCGGGTGCTGCGGTTGCTGCGCCCGTGGGCGCGCGGTGACCGGACCGTGATCGCGGTCCTCCACGACATCACTCAAGCCGCACGGTACTGTGACGAACTCGTGTTGCTGGCTCCCACCTCGGCGGGATCTCAGGTGGTGGCGCAGGGCCCGCCCGAGGTCGTTCTCACTCCCGCTTTCTTAGAAAGCGCGTACGGGGTCAAGGTAGACGTGCGGCGCTCAGAGGTCACGGGGACTCTCACTGTCACACCTTTGGACTGACAGGGCTGTGAGATTGCGCATATGCGTGCATGCGAATAGGTGCATGCACGTGTGCGCCGACTATTCTTGAGCTGGCCCGTTGGGGGCCTAGAAGGAGAAAAGATGCTGAAGAAGGTTGTCCGGTCCGCCGTCCGCACATGTGCGGTGGGAATGATTGGCGTTCTGGCGTTGACGGGATGTTCGAACGGTCAGTCTGAAGGCGCTGGTGGCGCCGGCAACTCTGAAGGCAACGGTGGCTCAAGTACTAGTGAGTTCGTTGTTCCAAAAGAGAAGCCCACTCGCGTCGTAGCAACCAGCTCTGAAGTATCCGATATGGCTCTTTTGCTCACAGGCGCTGACAACATGGCAGCTGTGAGCGCAAGCTCGAAGAATCCGCAGATGGGCATGGTGCCGCTGGAAGCCAGGAAGGTCGAAAACACTTTGCCACCGGGTGTGAACCCGGACGCAGAACAGATCCTGGCGTTCAAACCTGACCTGGTGCTTACCACTGCGCGTCACGGGGGCGAAAAGTCAGCAGCGGGGCAGTTGCACAAGGCGAACGTTCCGGTGTTGCAATTGAGCACGGAAGACTTCAGCACCCCAGAGAAGTACGCAGAAACCCTCAAACGGGTGGGTGAAGCACTCCACGAAGAAGACAAAGCCACATCCGAATCAGATGCGCTTTTGGAAAAGATTAAAGAGATCGATGACAAGCGCATGGACGCTGAGCACAAACCGTCCACGCTTGCTCTCATGGCGCGTGGTGACAAGATCATGGTGATGGACTCAGACCAGATGCTTCCAGGACTTGCGATCCGTGCTGGTGCGAAGGACGCAACCGAAACGCTGGGGATCGAGAACACGTCACCGATTGACGCAGAAAAGCTGGTCAAGGCTCAGCCAGACGTCATTTTGCTCGAAGACTTCATGGGCAAGGGACAAGCGCCGTTCGACTCGCTTCTCAACAACCCGGCCGTTGCGCAGATCCCTGCCGTGAAGAACAAACAGATCCACGTGGTTCCCATGACCGAGGCATCCGGTGTAGCTGGTGTGAACCTTCCGACCGGGTACCAAAAGGTACTGTCGATCGTTGCGGAGTCGAAGGCGTCTTAACGCGGTCCTCAACCGGCGCCGCTTACACCCGGCCTGTGGGCTTTAGTCTGGCCACGGGCCGGTGTCGGTCCGCGGGTCTTTGGGTGTGAGGGTTGCGATTCGCGAGTCGTAGAGCTTGCCCTTGTTGGTGTGTTCTAAGCGGATCGTGCCGTCGTAGACAAAGCCACACTTTTGCGCCACGCGGGCACTCGCGTAGTTGGGTACACCGTCGTGGACTTCGCAACGCCACCCGATTGCTCCCAACCCCAGCTCGAAACCCCAGTCGATGATCGCGTTGAGTGCTTCGCTGGTGTAGTCCTTGCCGCGGTGTGCAGGGTTGGCCCAGTACCCAACCTCGCCGCGATCTCCGGCGATGAGTGGGTTGTTATAAGAAATCATGCCGGCAACCTGCGCCGAGGTGGTTTCGGCGTCGGCTTCTGCAACACTTTCCGTGTGTGCGCCCTTGAGGAGCATGATCCAGGTGGGCTGGTCGGATTCCCACCACTGAGTGGTCAAAGAGATGAAGGTTTCTGCATCACTGAGGAGATACGGTGAAGGCACCATGGTCCACTTTTGGATCAGTGGGTCCTGGCAAATGTCGCAAATGGCCTGAGCGTCGCCGGGTTGCAACGGACGCAGTACCAAACGTTCAGTTTCGATTTCAACAGGTTGCATGGGTTTTAGCCTACATGCGTAGTTCCACCCGTGACATACGCGCGCACTTGAGCTCCCAGCGCACGCATTCTCTGCATGACTGGCTCACGCTGATCGTCCATCCCTTTCCAGTTCGCAAGAACCGCGTATGACACTGTGGCCTGTGGGCCGGTGACGATTCCCACATCAGCCCGGACGACCTCGGTGGTTCCTGTCTTATGCCGCAACAGCACTCCGTCTTCATGAATGTGAGCCAGAGGGTCAAGATAGAACGCGTCAGCGAACATGGACGTGTCCGCATCGGAGGCAAGCCACGACAACACTTGAGCGCTCACCTCGGGAGACACGACA
>CABTZC010000259.1 GCA_902489185.1 uncultured Brevibacterium sp.
AAGTCCACGAGCTCGAGGTGGCGAAACTTTTCGCGTGAACGCACCGGATACTGGATGACGGCCACCTGCGAAGTGAGATCGGCCAACAAGCGGACGGTGCGCTCCAGCATGTCTTCAATATCGACGGGGTGAGACAGAATCCGAGTGATCGCTTTGCGTTCCGCAGCCGAAAGCGGCTTGATTTCGTCAATCGTGTCCACGAACTTGCGATAGCCCTTATCGGTGGGAATGCGACCGGCAGACGTGTGGGGTTGAGCGATGAGTCCCTGGGCTTCCAACGCAGCCATGTCATTGCGAATAGTCGCCGGCGAAACACCTAAGCTGTGGCGTTCCACCAAGGCTTTTGAGCCCACAGGTTCCTTGGTTTCAACGTAGTCTTCGACGATTGCGCGCAAGACACGACTTCGCCGATCGTCGTTCACAGATCCCCCTTAACTGGCACTCTAGGTCGTCGAGTGCCAATTCTACGCCGGGGTGACAGCGGAACCAAACGCCCTCTAGGGTAATGGGGTGATGAACTACGGATCAGACGTACTATCCGGCGGGCCTCGTTCCCACCGACGCCCCACTTCCCGGAAGGTACCGGCCAAGCGCGGCCTGGTTGTTGAAGAAGTGAGCACGGGATTCGTTGGCGCAATTCTCGGAGTCGACAAGGCTCCGGGCGGATTCGCGGTACGGCTCGAAGACCGCAACGGTCACGTGCAAAGCTTCCCACTTGGCCCAGGATTCTGGATCGACGGTAAACCAGTCGAACTCACCCGCCCCACGACCACTGCACCTGCACGGCCACAGCGAACCGCCTCGGGCTCCGTGGCCGTTCCCGGCGCCCGCGCCCGCGTGGCCCGCGGCTCCCGCATCTGGGTGGAAGGAAAACACGACGCGCAACTCGTCGAAAAAATCTGGGGTGACGACCTGCGTATCGAAGGCGTGGTCGTCGAAGAACTGGGCGGACTGGATGTTTTAGAAGAGAAGCTGGCGCAGTTCCAACCCGACACTTCTCATCGCGTGGGCGTTTTGGCCGACCACATTGTGTCCGGTTCAAAAGAAACCCGCATTGCCCAACGCGTGCAGGAGCGGTTCGGGCCGGTTGTTCACGTGATCGGGCACTCGTTCATCGACATATGGCAAGCAGTCAAACCACAGTGCGTGGGCATCCCCGAATGGCCTACCGTGCCACGTGGTGAAGACTGGAAGACGGGCGTGTGCCGGCGATTGGGATGGCCGTACGAACAGCCCGGTGACACGGGACGTGCGTGGGCGCACATTCTGTCTCGAGTGAACACGATCGCTGACCTCGACCATTCGCTATCTGGGCGAGTCGAAGAGCTCATCGACTTTGTCACCGTTGACCCCAGTTAGTCCGTTTATTACACAAAATGGAGGGATTCCCCCAGGTCGCCTTCACATTTATGCACGTAACGTAGATACTGAAAAAGAGACTGTTCTCACCCTCAAGGAGAAAAATGACCAACCCCCACGGGTCTGACGGCCCACCTAGCTTTGGCTCAAACCCCACCGGAGGCTTCGGCTCAGGACCTGCTTCCAACAACTCCAACGCCGAGGCACCGAAGGCTCCAGAACCACCAAAGTCTGCAGAAGCACCTGAAGCGCCACAACCATCACAGGGCAGCGCATACGGGACTGCACACCCGAATGAGCCACAGTACGGCAACACCGGCCAGGGGCAGTCATACGGCAACACCGGCCAGGGACAGCCATACCCTCAGACTCAGCCTGCGGACAGCGAACTTCCGGACAGCGCGTACGGACCAGGATCCGAATCTTACTGGAACTCCAGCAACGACGACCGCACCATGGGTCTCCTTGTTCACATTCTGGGTATTCTCACGTGCGTTGTTGGGCCTGCAATCCTGTACGTGATCAAAAAGGACGAATCACCGTTTGTGCGTCACCACTCCGCGCAGTCCCTCAACTTCCAGATTACGGTTTTGCTCGCGCACTTCGTCGCTGGAATCTTGACGTTCGTGGGCATTGGGGCGTTTCTCACGCCGGTGATTTTCATCGGATCACTGGTGTTTGAGATTTTGGCACTGCTGAAGGCCAAGGACGGCCAGGGCTACAAGATTCCTGTCGCCATTCCAATTTTTAAGTAAGCAATCGCGACTAAGTGAAAAGCCTGTGCATACTCGTGTATGCACAGGCTTTTCACGTATCTAAGGTGTCTACCAGTTCACGCACCATGTAATCGACCATGAGACGGCCCGAAAGCGTGGGTGAAAAGTAGGTTGTGTCGTTGTGTAGATACCCCATTCGCACAAACCGTTCAATGAGACTCTGAGCGGCTGATGGCAGAGAGTCGAGGGCCAAGCCGTCGCGCACCCGCGCTAAGAGCAAAATCCTTTCCACCTCACGTGTAGGAGCGTCTAACACTTCCCTGCCAACTGCTGGGGAATGCCCCTGTGCCAGCCGGTTGGCCCATGCACGGGGATGTTTTGCGTTCCAAAAACGAACGCCACCGACGTGCGAATGAGCGCCTGGCCCAAAACCCCACCAGTCATCACCGGTCCAATAACTCATATTGTGCTCACACCGCGTTTCTACAGACCGCGACCAGTTGGAGACTTCGTACCAGTTCAGTCCGGCTGATGTAAACGCAGAGTCGGCCCATTCGTACTTATCGGCGAGGTCGTCCTCATCGGGCATGGGCAGCTCCCCCCTCCTGACCTGCGCACCCATTTTGGTTCCAGGCTCCACGATCAGGGAGTACGCCGAAATATGATCCGGTTCGCACGCAAGCGCAACCTCAACGCTGCGCTTCCAATCGTCTAACGACTCCCCCGGCGTTCCATAAATGAGATCCAGACTCACCTGCATGCCGGCGTCCTTCACCCAATCAACGACCTCGGGAATGCGCTCTGGGTCATGTGTTCGGTCTAAGGTCTGTAGCACATGATCAACCGCTGACTGCATTCCCACCGAAACTCGGGTGAACCCAGACCGAGCCAACTCACCCACGTACTCCGGACTCAAAGTGTCGGGGT
>CABTZC010000260.1 GCA_902489185.1 uncultured Brevibacterium sp.
AAGGCTCCAAATCCTTCAGGTAGATCGTTTGCGAAGCCTCCTCCGCCGCCATTGCTTTCGGCGTCGGTCTTGGCTTCGTCGAGAAGTGCCATGAGTTCATCGGTCACCTGCACAATGTCAGGTACCAAGTCACAAAAGATCGGTGTCATTGATCCCTGTGCACGCGAATCAACGCGGACACTTGGCGTCGACTTGTTCGCTGACGTGTCCAACTTGCTGGCAGCAAAAGTGTGGACAGTTTCGAGGAACTGGCGAGCGTTGGCGTAACGTCCTTCGAGGTCTTCAGCGTCGGCTCGTGACGGTTCACCTGACGGGGTCTTACCCCTGGGCAGCCAGTCAGTGAGGAAGTCACGTGCCGCAACAATCTGCAGACCCGAAGCAGGTTCTTCTTCACTGCCGTCATAAATCGAGCGCAGGGTCTGGTACGGGGTGAGTGAACCCAGAACCGGAGTCTGGTGGGCGTTCGCGATCGCCAACAGGAACGACTCCAGAACCGCAGGCAACCAGTCGAACGTCTCACCCACGAACTCTGACGGTGGGGTGAGAAGCGGGTTGGGGAAGTCGATCCACTGCTGGCTTTCCGCACGGAACACACGTACCGGCCGGCCCAAGTTGCGGCGGTCTGGGATCTGCAGTTGTCCCGTCAGCTGGGCCACGTACCAACCGGCGATCATGGCGCGACGCTCCAAGTCACTCATCGGCAGAGATGCAGGGAGTGGGCGTGCGCGGCGGAATGTCCAGAAGTCGCGACGCTGACCGGCCGAGGTCAAACGCGACCACCGGTCAGATACCGGCTGGAGAACACCGTCGAATGCGATGGGGCTCAAATTTCCGAAGGACCCGAAGATGTCGACGTGGGTGATACCGGCCGCCGTCTGGCCCTGCGAAACGACCTTCTCAAAGATGTCGATCGTCTGGGTGTCGACCGACTGCTGTGACGTGAGCACTTCCGTCAGTGCATCGACAAGGTCCGGAGCCGCACCAAAGGGAACGGACGAGAACTTGTACTGGTACCGCACTGCTGATGAGTGAACGCTTGCAACCACATCTGGGTGGACGCTTGCCAGTGGAAGTGCTCGGGTCAGAGTCTTGCGGAACTTATCAGCAACGTCCTTCTTGCGCTGGTCGATTTCGTGCGGAGCCGCACCGTCGTTACCCAGAATGTAGTCTTCGAGGGACAGAGCACAGTAGTGTTCAAACGCTTCGTTGCGGCGGTTGACAAACTGCAACGCGCGGTAGCGCAGTTCGTTCGCCTTCACGTGCAAGGTGTAGCGTCCCGAGGTGGGTGTAATTGTGCGTGATTCCTGACTACGCGGGTCGAACTTGTAGAACGTGGGGCGCCAGTCGGAGTTGACCTCCAAGAGACCGCCAGGTGCGCGAGAACCTTCTGCTGCTGGCCACTGTCCCGAGATGACGTGAGCCGCACCCTTTTGGCGGGCTGCGTCCCAACCGTTGTCGCCTTCGATGGTGGCTGGCAGGTGGCTGTTGTAGAGGTTTTGGAAGTCTTCGGCTGCCGTGATGAGGACTTCATTGTGAGCGGTCGAGAAGCGTTCTGGAACGCGCTGGTCTTGATCCGAAGGCCATGCGGAGTAGACGTCCGTTTCCACGTTTGCCAAACCGACCGTGCGGCTTGTTTCGCCCACGACCAGGTCAAGTGCCTGGATGGACTCATCGATGGTCTTCAACAGCGGCTGGATGAAGTCACGCGGAGCTTCGCTCAGAACGGAGGCGAAGATCTGGCTGGCTTCAATGAAGCAGCCGTTGAGCAGACCCACGTGAAGGTCATTGATGACCTGACGTTCAAACTGGTCACCCTGAACAATGTTTCCGCGAACTGCCGAAACCGAGGTGGAAACCTGCTGGCTTGGGCGCATGATGTCAGGGGCTTGGTTTGCCCCCAAGTTGGAGCATGCCGCGGTGAGTTCGTGCTGGAGGAAGGACTTCATCTTCTCCATGAGCCCGCGGGCATACGGCAGACCGTAGTCAGAAATCGCGTCTTCGAGCGAGGCGAGGAAAGCGCCCTGGAAGTTCAACATCCAGTCAAACGTGGTTCGAACAACCGTCTGTGAAGCAAACTGGCGGAAGTGTGAGTGAGCGCTGCGCAGGTACGTCTCCAAGCTGGCCAACCAGTTTGGTCCCGACTGGCCCTGCGCACGTGGCATCTGCGAACCGGCCTGCTGTTCGACGAACTGGCGCAAAGCGGAGTCCAACTGCTGACCACCGGCGGCTCCACGGATCCACGTCGCCAACTGGTTGATGTCGCGAACCTGCATTTCATTCGGCAGGCCAACGCGACTCAAGAATGTGTCCCACTGGGAGTCGATCAAGCGGTTGAGCTGTTGTTGCGCACCCGCGCTCGAGCCTTCCTGCAAGTGCCCTTCACGCAGGCGGTCAACGGATGTGCGAGCCAAACGCTGCGAAGCGTAGTGACGGTACCGGTCACGGCCCAAGTTCAGCGAACCGAATCCGAACGTACCCCATGACAGACGTTCACCGGCTTCAACGCCCCATCCCAGGTAGCTACGGTTAGGTGACAGCCCATCCTTGTTGGTCAGGTCGTACTGACGGAACGAAGACGAAGCCGAACCCGACACCATGAGGGCTGCGAGACCTCGGGCCAAACCACGGTAGACACCGTGTTGTGTTCCATCACCGAACGTTGTGCGGTCCAGCCCCTGGTACTTACCAACCGGGAACACGCGGGCAAACGACGGTCCGCCAGAGCGATCAATGTGCTGGCCCAGCGCTTCCAGAATGCGCACGTCGTGCTCTTCTGACGCCACCGACTGGGCTGAAACAATCTCACCCAACATCCCCAGGGCGTTTGGTCGCACACCCTCGAGGCGGTCAGGGAAAATGTCGGAGGTGTACATGTATACACACGTGTCGTTGACCGAAACACCCTGCACCTGACCCAGCAGGCGGCACACGTCAAGTGCCATCGACGCACCGGCACCACCGGCCATCGAGGACACGACCAAAACCATTGGGGAGCCTTCCGG
>CABTZC010000261.1 GCA_902489185.1 uncultured Brevibacterium sp.
CTCGGCGGACTTTTCACGCATGTCGTGACCAATGAGCACGTGACTACTCTGGTACTCGGCATGCATGACTGTGTAGGTCGCGTACCCCACCGCTATCACTAATTCGTCGCTAAAGTCTGTGTGCGTGCGTCCGCGCATATCGTAAGCGCCGCAGAGGTGAGCGAGCTGCGCTCGTCTGGTCATTCACGCCCTCCGATGACCCTCAGGTGACCGTGCTTCCGGCCCTGCGGTTGTTCCTGAGGTTTAGCGGCTTCGCGTACTGCGTCGGCAATGGCCAGCAGATCGTCACGACTGCGTTCCGGCGGGGTTTCGCCAGGCTCTAGAGATATCAGTTGCCAGCCAACCGGGGCTTTGAGCCGCTGCGCATGTTCAGTACAGAGATCGTGTGCCCCCGGTTCAGCCCGAACCGCCAACGGCCCAATCACGACGCACGCGTCAGCGTGGACATAGGTGAGGGTACGTGTTGCCGGCGCCCCACAGTTGGGTTTATTACAGGTTCGAAGCACGCTCTCCAGTCTATTACACCCATATACAATGTGCTCATGAACGCCCGTTTGCGCCGTGACCGCCGAGGTCGTAGTACCTCCCGCTTACTGTTGCGTTCCACGGTTCCGGCCCGTGTTTCTCGGCGCGAACAGTTTGAACGCATTGCGGTTTCGGTGATGAACAAGGTGCGCGCCAGAGCACACGGCGAGCTCGACAGGGTACGCCTCACTATCGACTGTGTTCCGCCAGCTACAGCAGACCTCAGCCACGTCTTTCAAGCCACACGGCACGCGCCTGCCACGATTGTTGTGTACTACATTCCCCTGTCGCGCTTGGACGCCAATTGGAATGAGTTGTTAGGCGAGGTTGTGTCTGAGCAGGCGGCGTTGCTCTGCTCCTACTCAGCTGAAGAGCTCCGCCCGTAAGCCTTTGCGTGGCTTATGCGCCTGCTTTGGGGGTGGCGTCTGATTCAGGTGGTGCGCCCGTGCCCGCTTTGGTGCTCTTGCCCGTCGAGGCCAAAGCGAAAGCGAAACCGATTCCTGCGCCAAGAGCGAGCCCAAACCCTGCACAAACGGGCACATTCAGATCTGCGATTAACGCAACTGCTATGCCCACCACCAGGCCAATAGCATCTCCCACGAGTATTGCAACGTAGTAGTTCTTGCTATCTTTATGCGCCATCGTCGAACTCCTGACTCTGCGCGTAGGGGTGAACGAGGAGATAGTGAGGTGACTATCTGTTTTAACTGTAGCCTAAAGGCCCGCGCATTGTGTGATGCGCGGGCCCTAAGTTTCGATCTTCGTTAGTGCGAGCTATGCGATTAAACGATTTGCTTCTTCAAGCGACGGCGTTCGCGTTCTGACAGCCCACCCCAAATACCAAAGCGTTCATCGTTTGCGAGCGCATATTCCAAGCATTCGCTACGCACTTCGCACGACGCGCACACGCGCTTAGCTTCGCGTGTTGAACCACCCTTTTCCGGGAAGAACGCTTCTGGATCTGTTTGCGCACACAGAGCTTGGTCTTGCCACGCAACGTCATCGTCAGCTTCACCCAACAGAAGTTGCAAAGGTGAGACGCTTGCAACTGATGGGCTTCCACTGATTGGCAAAAGTTCGGCTGGATCAACGTCAAGTGGATCCGCGGTAGTTCCTGGCGTACCTTGCGGATCGACGAACCAGTCCTGAGCTGTTCGGCTACGCACGCCAGGCGTTTGAGTGCGCAGACTCTCTACGTACTTACGCGCTTCTGACACGTGTTTCCCCTTTCCTCGGTGGCTCTCGCCACCATGTTCCCCACTAAAATTACACGCGTGTCATTACGGTTTCGTCAAGTGCGAAGGTGATATAAATGCGCCATAAGAAAGAATAATAGAACAGGCGTTCACTAAAAACCCTCCATCCACCACAACATCTAGTGGTCACGGAGCCACCTGGACACTAGCTACTGTGCTTGGGCGTGTCAGCTGGAGAATCTAATAATTTTTTCGGCGCACGGCGCGAATGAGACGTTTACCTCCCCCTGTTTGAGAAGATAGGCGCGAGCGCACTCACGCACACGATCAACAATTAGGTACGCATGAACTCACTTCTCACCGCTCTGTCCTTAAACCCTGGAACTATTTCACAGGGGGCAGATCTTGCGCGCATTTTGATCACCACAATCGACAACGCCCGGGTGAGCATCAAAGACGGTGATGTCGTTGCCATCGACCACAAACTGGCCTCGATTGCGCTCCACGGAACCACCTCGGGAGCGGGAGCAGAAGAGTTTGCACGCACTATTCGTGAACACTCTCGCGAAACGATCGCGGCCCGCACCTACGGCTACCCTCCGTCAACGATGCGGCTGGTGCGCACACCACATAACACGGTCGAACTCAATGCAGGGGTCAGCGTCACCAATGGCACACTGATCCAACCTTTAGACGACCCGCAAGCCACGGCCGAAAAGCTTCACGACACATTCCGTCGCGAATACGGAGTACGCATGGGGCTTATCCTCGCCACTTCCCTCCCACACCCCTTCCGCCACGGGCAGCGCCCAGCAGCCCTCGCCTCGGTGGGAATTGAAAACCAACGCATAGCCGACGAAATCGCCAGCGCTGCAGCACTGACCGACATCACCATGGGCCTGGCCGTCATCCGCGGAGTTGACGCCGGAATGTCCAACGCGCCCATCGACAACGACACGTTGGGGCCGTTTGCCGACTGGTTCGCACACGGCTCAGCCGAATCCGTGTACCTGGCGATGGGCGTCGACCCACAGAAGACGCCCGCCCTGTCCGGCGACGACACAGACGACATCCTCACCAAGGTCACGCGTGCAATTTCCGCAGTCCGCTTGGGTGCGCCTCGCACACCCGGTGAGAACGCGTGGCGAATCCGGCCGGCAGGTTCGGGGTCGCGAATTGAAATCGACCCGGCGAACATTGAACTCACCTCCCACGCCGGCGGCCACCCCATGATGGAGGCAACCGTAGGACTGGGTGCGCTC
>CABTZC010000262.1 GCA_902489185.1 uncultured Brevibacterium sp.
CGGGTGACGCCTCCCAGGACCTGGTGGCCTTCAGGGTGGCGGTCGGCGGGGCCAAGAACGGCGGCAGCAGCGCCACATCCCAGTGTGAGAGATGCGAATTCGTTGAGATATTCCGCGCGCGTGATGTTGTCCTGGGACAGGCGGTTCAAGGTTGCTTGCTGGACACGGGTGGCGTCTTCACCTGCGACAACCAGGCCGTAGTCGATTTGGCCAGAGTCAATCATGGTGGCCACCACGGTCATGCCGTTGACGAATCCTAAACACGCGTTGGCAATGTCGAAGTTCATGGCCGAGGTGGGTAGCCCGATTCCGTGGTGAATGGACACTGCGACGGAAGGTTCGAGGGTTTCACGGGTCACGGACGTGTTGATCATGACGCCGATCTGGTCTGCGTTTACTTGAGCCCGTTCGAGGGCCCTTTTACCGGCGTCGACGGCCCCTGCGATGAAGTCGTGCGGGTTGTCCCAGTTGCGGCGGTAATCCACTCCGGCGACCCGCTGAAGCAGTCCCTGCGGGAGGTGCAAACGCTTGAGAGTTGAGGCCAGCTGCTCGTCGAATGATTCGGAGGAAACCGGGTTGGGGGCAGTTGTTTCCGCTATCCCCAAAAGCGCTACATTGTTGTGCCGGAAGGTCGTATTGCCGGGTGTTCTGCCGTTCAAAAGCGTCCGTTCAATTCTTGCGTCGGGTAGGTCTGCGGTTAACAGGGCAGTGGAATTGTGCGAGTAACTGTGCATGTCACTGCGCGTGCCCTGTTTTCCCTATCCAGTCAATCCTAATGCTCAACGTCGAAATGGCTAAGCGGGGGTGTGCAATCCCACACTTGGTGACGTGTGCGGTCAGTGAATTGTGTTGGCGAATGCGAGGACTCGTTCCCACATGAGGGTGGCGAGTTCTTCGTCGTATTCGTCTTTGGTGGGGTCAGCGAACAGGTGGGCCGTGCCCGGGTAGACGAAGTGGCTGGCCTGAGCACCGGCCTCTGCCGCGCACCTCACTAACAGTTCTGGCTGGCCTTCGTCGTAGAACGGGTCGCCTACCGTGTGGTGGATCTGGAGCGTGGCGGATGCCTGCCAACTGGTGGGTTTGGGTGTTCCGCCTGCGTGGAACAATAGTGCGCCGGCTGCTTGCGGGTGTCGTTTTCCAAAGCTCTGCGCCATGGCCGCCCCCAGTGAGAAGCCCCCGAAAATGAAGCGTTCAGCTGACGAACCGGCGACGATTTCATCCACCGCAGCTGAGGCGCGTTTGGCCAGCTCAGGGAACGTCACGTCGTCGCGGTAGGCAAGGCCGTCTGCGGTTTCCGTGAACACGTTTCCGTTGTAGAAATCTGGAAGGTGGACGGTGTGCCCGGCACCTTTGAGGACATCCGCCATGCGGTGCATTCCCTGGTCGAGCCCCAACGCTGAGTGGAACAGAATAATGGTCGCCATGTGACCAGCTTAACTAAATAAAAAATGCTGGGGATAAAATTCTGCAGAACTATTTCTATGTGTGAAGAGGGTGGAATGAATCAGCCTGTAGCGCCCGCCGAGGTGGCAGCAGAAAAAGGTGGAATGTCACCGGGAGCGGTCAAAGCGTTGGTCGCGTCGATCGCGGGTACCTTGATCGAGTGGTATGACTACGCCCTGTACGGTGCGGCTGCTGGCCTGGTGATTGCGCCACTGTTCTTCCCGGGACACTTGAGCGCGGCAGCAGGGCTGAGCACCTTCGCGACGTTCGCGGTAGGGTTCTTGGCGCGTCCGCTGGGTGGTCTGGTGATCGGTCATATCGGTGACCGTTACGGCCGTAAGCCTGCCATGTTGCTCACCATCATTCTCATGGCGGCGGCAACCGTGGGAATAGGGTTGTTGCCCACCGCCCACGCTATTGGAGTGTTTGCCCCTATCCTCTTGGTCCTGTTCCGGTTCATCCAAGGGTTTGGCGCAGGAGCCGAACTCACGGGTGCAATCACCGTGGTGGCCGAATACACCTCGCCAAAACGCAGGGGCTGGTTCACCGGTTTCATTCTGTCCATGCCACCACTGGGCATTGTCCTAGCGACCGGTGCGTTCCTCTGGGCGTCACACCTTCCGGAAGACACGTTCCTTTCGTGGGGATGGCGTTTGCCGTTCCTTGCCTCGGCCCTCTTGTTCTTTGTGGCCCTCTACATCCGTGCGCAACTGGAAGAAACACCTGAGTACGTAGCGTCACAGGAAATCGCTGAGAAGCAGCAGGCAGAGAATAAAGTGCCTATCAAAGAGCTCCTGCGCACGGACTTCAAAGGCGTTCTGCTTGGGTTCTTTGGCATGTTCGGTCACAGCGCACTTGTCTACCTGATTGCGTCCTTTAGCGTGTTCTACCTGACCAGCCCATACGTGGGCATGAGCCGTTCGGACGCTCTTGTAGCAGTCACCGTGGGAACCCTGGTCGCCGTTGTGACCACGCCTTTTGCCGGGTGGGCCTCGGATAAGTTCGGGGCGGGCACGGTCCTGGCGACCGCCTCGGCCTTGGGGCTCATTTACGCCTACCCATTCCTCAAACTCCTGCAGATGGGCACGGTGCCCAGCGCCACCTTGGCGGTGGGCCTTGGATTCGGAGTGGTGATTGCCGGAACTTCCGGTTCACAGGGCGCGTTCATGGCTAACCTGTTCCCGCCGGAGCACCGCTTCTCCGGAATGGCGCTGGCACGCGAGGCAAACGGTGCGATCGTGGCCGGTTTCTCGCCCATGATCGTGCTGGCGCTCATCAACGCGTTCGACGGAGCCGTGTGGGCGGCCGCCCTGTTCTTGGCGGCGTGTTCAGCCGTTGCGGTCATTGCGATTGCACTGTCACGTGGCGCTGGCAACAATGACAACGCCCGCGTGACCAACTGGGCGTAAGGGGTGTGACCCGCGGGCCGGGTCAGTAGGCTACGGGTATGGATGCGAACGCCCTACACACGTCCACCAGCCCCTACTTGCAATC
>CABTZC010000263.1 GCA_902489185.1 uncultured Brevibacterium sp.
GGGCTGAGCTTCTGGCACGGATCATGGTGCATCTGCAGAGCGCCTTGACGCAGGCGTTCGAAAGCGAACAACCGCAACACAGTAACGCCGCTGCACAAGCGTGTTCGCTTATATCGACGGTTGGCCAGCACGTGCGCGTATCCTTGCCCGGAGGCGCAACCGTGGAGGGCCAAGCAATTGGGATTTCACCCTCAGCTGACTTGCGTGTTCGCACTGACTCTGGAGTGGTCGATGTGAGTGCAGGAGACGTGGTTCATGTGAGGCCCGCATGACCGACTTTTCGGGCCGTCTAGCCAAACCAGACCTCGGAACCGAGGAACCGCCACAGGAAGAGCTCGAGCCAGAGGCACAGTTACGAGCCAACGCGCTCAACCTCGAAGAAGCGCTTATTGGTGGTAAACGCGTTCTCACCCGTAAGGAAGTTGCCCAGCTGGCAGGCGTGTCCACGTTTTCTGCCCGAAAGTTTTGGCGCGCGCTAGGTCTGCCGCAGATTCCTGCCGGAAAAGTGGCCTACACCATGCACGACGTGGCAGCCATTTCTGCGGTCGCCGGTCTAGTTGATGACGAAGTGCTCGACGAAGACACCGCAATGGCTTTGGTGCGTGCGGTAGGACACACGACTGACCGTTTGGTCGTGTGGCAGATGGAATCTCTGGTGGAGTTCCTCACCGATACTCGGGGCTTTTCTGACTTGGAGGCCCGCTCAGTGGTGATGCCGCTTCTGGAGAAGCTTTTGGACCCGCTGGAAGGTTTGCTGGTGTATTCGTGGAAGCACAACATGTCCAATGTGCTCAGCCGACTTAACGTCAATGTGGGTAATGGCCTGGCCATGGAGAACCGTGAAGGTTGGTTCGACTCAGCTATGCCTCTGGCGCGTGCTGTGGGGTTTGTGGACCTCGTGTCGTATACGCGTTTGTCGCAGCAAATGGAGCCCAAACAGCTTGCCAAACTGGTCAAGAAGTTCCAGGACCTTGCGTACGCGATTGTGGCCACAGGCGGCGGCCGCATCATCAAAACGGTGGGCGATGAAGTCTACTACGCGGCCGAAACTCCTCATGCAGGCGCAGAGATTTCTATGTCTTTGCAAGAACAGATCAGCGCGGATCCGGAGCTTCCCGAGGCTCGTGTGGGCTTCGCGTGGGGCAAGGTGCTATCGCGGATGGGCGATATTTTCGGTTCCACCGTGAACTTGGCGTCCCGTTTGACCGCAATGACTGACCCGGGGACGGTCATGACTGACTTGGATACCGCCTCGATCATTCAGCGTAGCGACGACTACCTGTTTGCAAACCGTCGCAACGTCACCCTGCAGGGTCTTGGAACGGTGGCAGTTGCAGAAATGACCCGTGGAACAGCGCGAGCTCTCGATCTGGACCTAACCCAGTAGGTGTTTTAGAACAGCGACCCGTCGTCGTCTTCGCGTTCGCGCCCAATGTGAGCAGTGGGGTCTTCGCCTAAGTTTGGTCCGCCGGTTGCCATGCCGGTGTTGGACGCCGAGGTCGCAGCAGGTTCCTGACTCGGGTCTGGTGGCTCTGTGGTTTCCTGCGATGCGTCTGCCACGGGAACGGTTCCAACGGCGTCGATTTTGGAGTCGAGTGGCTGTCCTGATGCGTCGCGCTTGGACAGTTCGGCTGGCAATTGCCTGGCTCCTCCCGTTGCGGCAGAAGCCTGTGGCGATGGGCCGGCGAATCCCAATATCAGTTCAGTTTCGTCTTTGAGGAACCGGTGTGCGCGCACACCTCCGGTTCCACGCCCCTTGTGGGGGAACTCGTTGAAGTCAGTAACTTTGATGGACTGTGTAGGTTTGCCGTCGAAGTTCACGCCCGTAGCAATAGTGACGACCTGGTTGGGCTGGTGCGAGTCGACCGCGTAGAACCCGATCACGTGTGCGTCATTCGCAACACGGATTCCAGCAACCCCGGATGCTGCGTAGCCCTGCGCGCGAACGGTGTCCAGGTTGAACGTGAGGAGCTGTGCGTTCGACGTGATGAACACTGCAGAGTGTGTGTTGAGATCTGCAGGCTGAGCAAGTCCCACGATTTCATCTTTGGGTTTGAGGTTGATGAGAGTGGCGCCGTCCTTGAACTGGTCGTTGCCATTGATGCGTTTAATGACACCTTGCTTGGTCCCCACAACGCATTCCCGTTCAGGGTCAATGAGCCCCATAATTTTTTCACCCTTCTCAAGGGTGAAATACTCGCTTACCCTTACACCGCCGGCGACGGTGGGGCGGGCAGCTTGCGGTGGAAGCTGGGGGAGTGACACAACGTCGACACCCACCACGCGCCCCGTGTTGGTCACTGCGGCGATCGTCGACCGCGAGGTGGTGGCTATTTGGCTCACTAAAGTGTCATGTGATGCGCGCCGGCCCTGGGCAGACAGGGGCTCCTGACCAGTTGTGCGGGCCAACCGCTGCGATGTTGAGAACAGCACCCAACACGGCTCGTCGGCAACGGTAAGTTTTGTGCCTTTTTTCGCTGCGCGGAGGTCTTTGAGGTTTCCTTCGACCAAGACTGTGCGACGCGGAGAATCAATCCGGTCGCTGGTTTCTTGGAGCTCGTCAGAAACAAGTGCGCGGAGTTTTTCATCGTGGTCGAGGATGTCTTGCAGGTATTCGATGCGGGACTTAAGTTCGTCACGTTCGGCTTCAAGCTCGATGCGCGAAAACTTGGTCAAGCGACGCAACTGGAGGTCCAGAATGTAAGTGGCCTGGATTTCGCTTAGGTCAAATACGTCCATCAAGCGTGTACGTGCTTGTGAAGCGTCGTCTGAGGAACGGATGAGCTGGACAACCTCGTCAATGTCGAGGATTGCAATCAAGAGACCTTCGACCAGGTGGAGGCGGTCTTTTGCCTTCCCCAGTTGGAAAATGGTGCGACGCCGGGTGACGGAA
>CABTZC010000264.1 GCA_902489185.1 uncultured Brevibacterium sp.
GGCCTGGGCGGTTCCGTGTTCTCGCAGGACAAGGAGCGCGCAGAGAAGGTCGGTTCGCAGCTCGAGGTTGGCATGGCCAAGATCAACACCCACGCCGCTGAAGGCGAAAGCATCCCATTCGGTGGTGTGAAACGTTCCGGCTACGGACGTGAACTGGGCCCAGTTGGTATGGACGAATTCGTCAACAAGCGCCTGTACTGGGTTGGCGAAGAAGGCGCCTAACCGCAACCCGGCGTCCAGCCGCCCCAACCAATACCGCGCTCAGTAAAACGGGCCCGAGGTCGTTGCTCCGACCTCGGGCCCGTTTGAGTTTGCGTGGGAGCGGGCTAGAAGACTCCGTGGTTGTGAACAGCTTGGTCGTCTGCAGGGACCTCGCTGATTGCGTCCCACAGTTCGACGATCGCGCCGTTTTCAACGCGCCACAGTTCACAGTACGCGTGGCGGGTGCCGGCGATGCTGCCTTCCGAGTGAGTGAGCACAAAGTCGCCCTGCGCTACCGTGCGGTGGATCTTCTGGTACTCCAAGCCTTCGCCCGCCTCGCGGAGCTTCTCCAGGAAGTCGATGACGGCTGGGATGCCGTCTGCAATGTCGGGGCTGTGCTGGTCAAAGCGCCCGTCCTTGCTGTACGTCTCAAAGCCAGAGTAGTCGCCACCCACCAAGGTCTTTTCGAAGAATTCGACCACCAGGGCGCGGTTCGCTTCCGTGTCAGCTGACGTGTCAGGGTCAGTTGGGCCGTCCAGCTGTGTGCGCCCTGACTCGTTGGGGGCGGCCTCAGGAACCAAGCTGTCCCAGTGTTCGGCAATCTTGCCGTCTTTCACCCGGTAAATGTCGAAGCCCACAAGAACGTCTTCATCAAGTCCCGTGAACTTGCCGTGCAAAGCAACCAAATCACCGTCTGAAATCACACGTGAGTTTTCATATTTCAGACCCTCACCGGCGTCTTCCACGAGTTTTTTAAGGCCCGCACGGTCACCGGCCACAAGTGGTGAGTGCTCCACGAAATCCTCCGTGAAGTCCGTGTCTAAGACTGACGTGTCGTGCTGGTGAAACAGTCGGGTGTGAGTGTCGAGTACGAACTGTCCATGGTCTGCCATGACTTACGTCCTTCCACGTAGCGGTGCAGAGTGAACTGCTTGTTCTTGCAGTCTAAACACATGAAGATGCGCGATGGAACCCCAACACCGGAGCCGGTGTTTAGCCCGTGGCGTTAAAGGAGTAGAGTTTGTTGAGGAAGCAAGCCCTATACACAGGGTCACCCGGCTTGAGAAGGGTAAACATGTCCTACACGAAAGAAAATGTCGACGTTGTGCTGATCGGCGGTGGCATCATGAGCGCCACCTTGGGCACAATGCTTGCCGAACTCCAGCCCGAATGGTCTATTCGTGTTTACGAACGCCTCGACTACGTTGCGCGCGAAAGCTCAGACCCATGGAACAACGCAGGTACCGGTCACGCGGCTCTGTGCGAACTGAACTACACGCCACAGCAGGCAAACGGTGACATCGACATCACCAAAGCCGTCAATATCAACGAACAGTTCCACGTGTCACGCCAGTTCTGGTCGTACCTGGTAGACGAAGGCGTTCTGACCAACCCGTCGTCTTTCATCAACCAGGTTCCACACCTGTCCTACGGTCGTGGCGAAAAGGGACGTGACTACATCCGCGCCCGTCGTGAAACACTTGTGCAGAACCCGCTGTTCCGGGACATGGAGTTCACCGATGACCCAGCTGAACAAGCCGAGTGGCTACCCCTCATGTTTGAAAACCGTGGCCCAGGTCAGGTCAACGGTCTTTCACGTATCAAGGAAGGTACCGACGTCGACTTCGGGTCGCTCACCCGCCAGCTTCTGACCCACATGGGTACGCGTGGCGCACAGATCCGTACCGGCCACTCTGTATCCGATCTCAAACGTACCGCTGACGGCTGGAAGGTCAGCGTTCACGACCACACCGGCGCAGAATCGTTCGATGTCAATGCCAAGTTCGTCTTCATCGGAGCTGGCGGTGGAGCACTTCCACTGCTCCAGAAGTCCGGAATCGCTGAAGGCCGTGGCTACGGTGGATTCCCCGTTTCTGGTTTGTTCCTGCGCACCTCCAACCCCGACCTGGTTGAACGTCACCACGCTAAGGTTTACGGCCAGGCATCAGTTGGTGCCCCACCCATGTCGGTTCCGCACCTGGACGCTCGCGTCGTTGGTGACAAGAAGTACCTGATGTTCGGCCCATATGCTGGCTTCAGCCCCAAGTTCCTCAAGGGCGGATCGATCCTCGACCTTCCATTCAGCGTGCGAGGCAACAACCTGCCCGTCATGCTCAACGTGGCCAAGGACAACTTCGACCTTGTGAAGTACTTGGTGACCCAGCTGGCCGAAACCAAGAAGGGACGCTTTGCAGCACTCGCCGACTTCACCCCAGAAATCAACCGTGACGACTGGGAGATGCTGGTAGCAGGTCAGCGCGTACAGGTCATGAAGCGCGACCCCAAGAAGGGTGGCGTCCTGGGATTCGGCACCGAAACCGTCGCAGCTGCCGACGGTTCGCTCGCTGCGCTTCTGGGTGCTTCCCCAGGTGCATCCACGGCAACCCCCATCATGGTCGAACTGCTCAAGCGTTGCTTCCCGCAGCAGTACACCGGGTGGGAACCTAAGCTCAAGCAAATGATTCCATCGTTGGGCCGCAAGCTCCACCAGGATGAAACCCTGCTTGACGAGGTGTCCGAATACACTGCCCGCACTCTGCAGATCCAGACACCTGACAACGACTAGTTTGTAGGTTCTACCTGCAGATCACGCCGAGGTCGTAGCGACTACCGCTGCGCCCTCGGCGTTCTTCTGTCATAAGAAGTAGCGGACCTGTTACCTCCCAGTTCATGGCTTGTTGGGGGAA
>CABTZC010000265.1 GCA_902489185.1 uncultured Brevibacterium sp.
ATGGCCGCCGGCCTTTCAGCGGAGATCCGCACGAAGGCTGCCTGGAAGCAGATGCGCACCAATGTCATCGTCGCCTTCGGGTTCAACTCACTCGTGCTCGCGATGATCGTCTCGGTCACCATCTCCGCCCTGACTCGGTGACGGGTCAGCCACCGAGCACCTGTGTGCAGCACACGCCGTTGCCCGGGGTGTTCGAGCTGGATCGTCTAGTGCTCGATGTACAGCCCCCGCACGCCTACTGCTTCTTCAGTTCACCTCGGGGAGCGATCACAATCCGCGGATTCCGCTCAGGCTGCAACCAGGTGATGAGCGTGACCATTTGCTTTCCGGTCACGGATACACACCCGGCGGTCGAACCTTTCCCGTGCTTGTGAACGAAGATCGCCGATCCGCGCCGCGCCTTCCGCGCCGAATTGTAGTCCACCACGGCCACGTGACTGTACTGCGGGATCTTGGAGAACACCTCGGCGTGCTTTGCGCGGCAACTACGGTTAGGCGCGCTCATCCACGTGTTGTAGTGGCGCGAGCCAGACCGTGAACACCACTGGTCGTTGCGGTCGGCCCGGCGGTACTCGATTTTGGTTCCCTTGGGTTTCGCTTTGTTCCCAAAGGTGAAGGGGATGCGGTATTGCCCCATGGGCGTCTTGCCGTCGCCTTCGCGTTTGCCCTTCGCGGTCGCCAGTCCCTTGTACCCGAAACGGGCGCCTTTAAAGGTGCGTTTGCGGTGCCAACGTTCGTCGTTGCGCAGCTCCCACAGTTCCACGGTGCCGGTTTTGGAGGAACGTTTGGCGGTGTGGGCGATGACGAGCTGCCGGCCACCTTTGGGTTTTATTCCGTGCGGGAGGCCGGCTCTGATCACGCCGGTGGTGATGGTTCCGCGTTGGAACTTCTGGCGGAGTTTCCCGTCGTTGCCGATCCGCGCGCTGCCGGTGGGGTAACCGTATTTGCCGCGTTCCCAGCTGTTTTTCTTCCAGATCCAGCGGATCGCACCCCAGGTGGCGTGGGCGCCGGTCTTGGGTGACCAGTGGATGGAGCCTTTTTTGAAGGCGCGGTAGCAACCCCTGCCACGTAGGCCGCAGCGGATGCTACCGGTTGCTTTGCCCAGTTTCTTTGCGTGTTTCTTTGCCACGGCGTTGATTTGTTTGGTGGCTTGCCGAGGTGGGGCCGCGTGGGCTGGCGCGGCGACGATGACGGGTGCAAAGAGTGCGAAGAGGGCGCATAGGGCCACTGCGAGCACAGTAGGACGATGGGGAAGCGTGTTCATACGGAAATTGTACCGACCTTTTGTGGCGGCCGAGGTGAGGAGCGGGGTAGGGGGTTTGGGGTGTTAAAATGTTTACGCGAAGGTGGGCACAAGGTCGCCCATCATGAATAAAGAGGAGTCTGAGGGACGTAAGCGCCCTCAGGCTTTTCTTGTGTACGGCATTCGTTTCCTTCGAGTTACCCAACTACTCAACACATCAAACTGCTTTTGAACCTGACCTGCTGGACGCCACCAGGCGTTGCAAGGGGGTGGTAGTTTGCCACCCCCTTGCAGTGCAGCTTCACGGCGTTGGCGAGGTCTTGGTAGCCGAGAGCGTTGGCCACGCCTCGGCCGCAGAACAGGACCTGCCCGCCCGAGGTGATGGTTCGGATCGTGCCGAACTCGTGGTTGGTGAACGCTTGTAGCGCGGTCATGACCGGCTCCTATTCTGAGAGCCGGATAGACAATCGCGGGCGCGGGATGCGCCAGGCTCTCACCTGTCAGGAACGACAAGCACCGAAACCGGACACGGCGTGAGGAAGGCTCTTGCCCGTACGCCCCTGAGCACCGGCGAATCCGGACAGGGCATCAAGAGAAGCGCTGCGGCAGCCTTGACACGATCCACGCCGCTGGAGTTCCGGCATGAACCTGACTAGCTTGGGGATGGTCGTTCAGCTCGCCTCGACCTCGGTCGAGAGTTGGTTGGATCTCTGGTGTGGAGACGCCGACTTCGGTACGTGACGTTGACCAGACGGCCACGTTGAAGTACCGTAGGAGGTGATAGATCCCCGGTCAGGCCTCTAGTCCCGCAAGGGTCAATGCACAAATGACCGGGGCCTTTCATTTTCTAGGGAGCTCATGGTCAAGCGCTGGCTCAGTTACGACGAACAAGTCAAACTGCTTCAAGCACGCGGTTTGACCGTCACCGACACCGCATCAGCAGCCGAGTTCCTATCTCGCGTGAACTACTACCGGTTCTCGGGATATTTCCGTTACTGGCAAGCTGACCCAATGGCGGGCAACAATCACTTCCTCGACGGTTCATCCTTCGAAGTGATCCAGCGACTCTACGAAGCCGAACAAGACCTGGTTGCGGTGTGCGACGAAGTCCTCCACCCGATCGAGGTTCTCCTCAGAACCCGGTTCGCCTACTACTACGCCCAACGTGTCGGAGCGATCGGAGAGTTCGCCCGTGGTGACGGGTTCACGCAATCGCCTGATCCTAATGACGAACGTGTCGAAGAACATGCACTGTCGAATCTGAGTCGCAGCAAGGAGACCTTTGTGTCTCACTACCGCGATGAAATCAAGACGGGCAGCGCTTACAGCATCGAAGCCTACGCACGTATGCCCATCTGGGTAGCAGTTGAGGCCTTCTCGTTTGGCAGCCTGTCCAGGCTCATCGAGGCTTCAAGCAAGTCCGGCGTCCTGCACGACATGGCAGCGTCGATGAACGTTTCTCCAACCACACTGCCAAGCCAAGTCCGGTCATTCGTCTACCTACGCAACCGCAACGCCCACTGCGCAAAGCTGTGGAATCACGCTGTTCTCGACCGTCCAGGACTCCTCTCCAACATCGCCCGACGAGCCAAACGAGACC
>CABTZC010000266.1 GCA_902489185.1 uncultured Brevibacterium sp.
CCCCCCCGCCACACCCCAGGGACCGTTGACGAAGCAGAGCTTTCATCCGACGGTGAAGTGCACTGGGAAGTCAAGGTCTACCCCAAGGGCAAGAGCGAATCGGTGGAGCTTAAGATCCACCACCGCTCCGGCGACATCATCAAATAGTAGATTCCGGAACGGTCAGCAACGGCCGGGTGGTTAGATCTGCGAATGCACTAAGCGCGCAAACCGTTCAATCAGGTCCTGCCAGGTAACAAGTGTGGACCATTGAAGCTCAGAGATTTGGTTCTTGAGCGTGGCCGAAGCCAAAGGTTCAGTAGGTTCTGTGCCGGTGGCTTCGGCCTTTTTGCGCATCTGCTGTTTACGCAAAACCGGTTCGATTTCGCGAACAGGGATGTACGACGTACCGCCTTCGTCATAACGAACAATCTGAGAGAACAGTCGGTCGCGGGCGACCACATCGTTGACTGTCACGTCATACACCGGCCCAGCCGAAACCTTCTGCTCACTGTCAATCGCGGCAACCGAGAAATCGGTTGACTCCAGTGAAGCCTGCCACGGGTGTTCTTCGGCTTTTTCTTGCGAACTGAGAAGGGTGGCAACGTTTCCAATGGCCACCACGGGGACAGACGCACCTGTAGCGTCACTGAGAAGATCCAGCACTTGTTCGTTAACCCCTGCGGACCCAGAAGTGTCATGCCCCACCACCACGAGCCCTGCGTACCCGGTCAGAGGAGGCAGAATCTCCCCGGTGGTCGAGTCAGCAATCGTCACATCCACCCCCAAGTTGCGGAGGTGTTCAAGCGACTTCTCGTAGAAGATGTCACCGCCTGTGCGTACCAAAAGAACAGGAGTGTTGACACCCGATTCGCTCAGCGTCTGTGCAGGCTTCCGCTCCCCTGCTTCTACCTTTAAAGGAAGCATGTTCTGGGCAACGGGGGCCGGGCAAGCGACATACGGGGTAAACGCCATGGGCCACACAATTGTGCGGTTAAAGTCCAAAATCACGCCACCAGATTGGTCAGGAACACCCATGTTCAACCGGCGCCATTCCGGAGTGGTGGTGCCGTTGGTGTAGTCGTAGAAGTTGATGTACAGCCCACCGCTGAGCGAACCAGAAACCAACAACGTGTGCGAGTGCCCGCCCAGCTCAAACGTGACCGTGCCCGGGAAGGTTTCCGTGCGATCCAAACCAGGTGTGGCGGTTCCAATACGGTGAACCTGCGGCTGGTCGAACGCTTTAAAGGTACCCTGCACAGTCCACGCCGGGTCCAGCGGGAACGTAGGAACATCAATGAACCGCGACAGCAGAGGTGCTTTGGAATCCCGTTTTCGTAACGCCACGTAGCCCTCACGGTTGAGAAGCTCAACCACCACGTCGCCGCTCAACAACCAGTTAAGCCCGGTATTCAGGGACACCCGAGCACTAAACGTGCCTTCTTTAGTGTGCGTTGCTGAAACCAGCGACGAATGAGGCGCATCGGTGACTTCTAAGGACGCAGCGGTAGGGCCCACACTGTGCCCAGGGTCCACCTTGAAATGCATCCACGTGCCGTCAAAACTGAACTCACCGGGCAGATCAAACCAGCGACCCGACTGCCCCGGCTGAACCCATTGGATTGCAGTGATGCTCAACGGACCAAAACGGGTAGCCAGATCCGCCACGCGCGCGTCATGCCACGCGTGCCATTCAGACGTTAGCTGAGCGTTTAAAACCAAGGCACCTCACTCGTGTTGAAGCAACTACTCCTACCCTACCCGGAGCACCCGCACGAACACACCGTTACCTAGTAAATCCGCGCCGTAACGCCATGTACACAAACGCGAGCGCCAGCAAACACACAGTAGCCACGGCAACCGCAACATAGCCCACACGGAAACCAGACCCGTCAACCACGTTGCCCACGACCGCACTCGCCGTCGCCTGCCCCACGGTGACCGCGGTCGCCATCATCGACATCACTGCAGTGGTACGGCCAGCCGGTGCCACCTCGGCGGCAATGGAATACAGCGTCACCAACGCGGGCCCAATCCCGGTACCCATCACCAACAACGCCCCCACCAATCCGGGCATGCCAGGAACCAGGTTTAAGATGGCGGCACCGGTCACCGCGATCATCCCGGCAACCGCCCAACGGGCAACCAAGGTGACGCGGTCCGGCAGAGCTACAACCGAAAACGCGAACAACGCCGAGGTCACGCCCATCACTCCGTACAAAAGACCCGTGGCATCAGCGCTGCCCAACGTCTCCATGAAGCTGGTGAGACTGGTGAGCGTGGAACCAAAGAACAGCCCAATCGACAGCATTCCTGCCACGGGCACCATCACTCGGGGCGCAAGGAGCGCGCTCATGGGGGCCGCCGTCTGCTGGGTGAGGGTACCATCGCCGAGGTCGTCCACCCTAGCCGTGGCCCGTCCCGTTGAGTACACAGACGACGGGTGGAAGGCGATGCCCAGCACGCCCAGAGCGGTCAGGATCGCGGCAGCGTCGAGCGGCACCACCACACCAGTCAGGGTTGCGATGATACCCACCACCACGGGGCCCAAGACGAAGACGAGTTCGTCGGTCATGGATTCATACGACAACACCGCGTTGGTCACGCGGGTGGGGACGTCGTCGTTGAAATTGTGACGCAGGGCTTGGAGCCAGCGTGAGCGCACCATCGACGTGGCTTGGGGTTGCGTACACCCAATGCACAGCGCAGCTATGCAGATGAGCAGGACGTTGGGTTGTGTGTCGCTTGCGCGTAGCGCCCAACCCAGACCTAATAGGCTGGCCGCATTCGTGCCGGCTGTGAAAACCAGGACCGGGCGTTGGCCGTGCTTGTCTGCCAGGATGCCA
>CABTZC010000267.1 GCA_902489185.1 uncultured Brevibacterium sp.
ATGTTCGGAGCAGTGGCTGGACGCGTCATCCTGGGCCACCCGCCCACCGTGATGGTTGGGATTATTGGTTTAGCCACACTCATGGTGATGGAAGCGATTTTTGGCACTCTCCAACACACAGTTGGTTTTAGGCGCGCCGTGAGTGCTCGACCGCGTATTGTCATGGCACACGGTCAGATGATTCCTCACGCAATGCGCCGAACGCACATCACCGAGGCCAACCTATACGTCGCGATTCGCGAAGCTGGCATCGCGTCTCCGGAACTCGTTCAATGCGTGATCCTCGAAGCGACCGGCCGACTTTCAGTCATTAGAGAAGGCACACCTATTGATTCACGCCTGTTGGAAAATGTTGAAGGCCGCGAGCTCTTGATACACACCCCCGGCCACACAACTAAATAACTTTCGACAGCAACGCTGTACTCTACTGACCGTCCGCAGCCCTGTCGTTAGCCCACTTTTGATAACTGCCTTCCAGCTCTGCAACCTCGAAACCTGCCCTGCGTAGAGCGGACGCCGCAACCGAATTGCGCACACCGGACTGACAGTAGGACACGATTCGTGAGTCCTGAGGCAAATCCTGGGTACGCCACAGAACACGCCCGCCGTTGATGTTGTGAGCACCCGGAATATGTCCTGCATCAAATTCTCCGCGACCACGAACATCGAGAAGATAGTCAGCATCCGTCACTTCATTAAATGGGATGACAGCAGGCACATATCCCGGAAGACCCTCCGTGCCAGTGACATAACCGGTCACGGTGTCGATCCCCACTCTCACTAAGTGATCACGGATTTCGCTCGCTTCGTCGCGGTCGCTCGCCAAGATCACCAGTGGCGTCGAATCCTTCTGCGGATCGTACGCCCACGCGCCAAAGCTCGCCGCCTTATCCGGACCAGGAATATTGAGCGAACCAGCGACTGTCCCTTCGTGCACGGCACTGTTGTGCCGCGGATCCACAACAACGACCTCGGCGCTTTCAACCAACGGCGCCAATTCTTCTGCGCTGTATTCCACCAGATCCTGAACCGCACCAATCACGGCGGGCCCGTCACGGTTTTCCGTTTTCATCCGAGCGAAATAGGCGTGGGCGTCAGGCTGGCCGTCTAACAGCTGGTTCACGAACCCATCGCGGTCGCCGCTCGCAACGAACGGGGCCCACCACGCATTGCGTTTTTCATACCCCACAGTGGATGACGGGACGGCGCCCAGGGCTTTCCCACACGGACTCCCTGCCCCGTGCGCTGGGAACACCTGCACATAGTCCGGCAAAGTCACGAATTCGCGCGCCAGACTATCGAACTGGTCCTGTGCACCACCAAAGCGGGTGTCCTTACCACCAGCAGCCTCATCTAAGAGGTCCGGACGCCCCAGGTCACCAGCAAAAACAAAGTCACCTGTAAACGCGTAGCCAGGTTCGTGAGCAAACGCGCCGTCTGTCAGTAGGAACATCAGGTGTTCTGGCGTGTGTCCCGGTGTGTGGCGAGCTTCGAGCGTGAGGTTACCAATGCGAATGGTGTCACCGTGGCCCAGCAGCTCCGCGTCGAACCCGTATGTCCAATCGGCTCCACCTTCTTTGGATGCGTATGCCGTTGCTCCCGCGTTCTGAAGCTCACGGGTTCCCGAAAGATAGTCCGCATGGATGTGCGTTTCCGTGGCGGCCACGATTTTCATTCCGTGGCGTTCGGCCAGTTCGACGTACACGTGAATGTCACGACGTGGGTCAATAACGAGCGCTTCGCCGGTGGCCTGGCACCCGATGAAGTAGCTTGCCTGCGAGAGATCTTCGTCGTAGAAACGTTCAAGAAGCATGTTTACCTTCCAGCTCGACCGAACGGGCCTTCAAACACCCTAACTGACTGTGCGCTCCCCACGGCACCGGCTCGGCTGCCTTATTTGCGCGTCGGCAGAAACGAGTGGGGGCTGGCGGCGTTCCATGCCGCTTCCCATTCTTGAGGAGCTTGGCTTAAAAGCTCGCCTTCCCCGAGGTGGTCAAACAGTTGGTCAAAGCCCAGCGTTTGGGTGTAGGAAATGCGCTTGCGCAGCATTGAATAGTCGAGCTCGCTGGGGTCCTGAACACCCATGGCCGCCATGAGGCGCACTGCCTGGTTGACGGTCGCTTTGTGATAGCGAAATACGCGCATGGATTTATCTTCAACATCAAGCGCACGCGCCCGCAACGGATTCTGTGTGGCCACACCAACCGGACACTTGCCAGTGTTGCAGACTTGAGCCTGAATGCATCCGATCGCCATCATCATTGCGCGTGCAGACATCGTGAAATCGGCGCCCTGGATGAGACGTTTCACAATGTCATTTCCAGCTGCAACTTTTCCGGCAGCACCCAGCTTCACACGGTTACGCAGACCGGTACCAATCAAAGCGTTGTGAAAGGTCGACAAACCTTCGGTCAGTGGCATACCCATGTTGTCTTCGAACTCAAGCGGGGCTGCTCCTGTTCCGCCTTCCGAACCATCGATGATGATGAAGTCGGGTGTAGTTCCAACTTCCAGCATGGCCTTACACACTGCCAGCACCTGCGCGCGAGAGGTTACACAGAGCTTGAAGCCTGCAGGTTTACCACCGGACAGTTCACGCATACGAGCGGTGAACTCGATCAGTTCAACTGGTGTTGAGAACACGCGGTGATACGCAGGAGAAATGCAGTCCTGGCCTACTGGGATACCGCGAATTTCAGCAATCTCAGGGGTCACTTTGGCGCCGGGTAGCATCCCACCCAATCCAGGTTTTGCACCCTGGGACAGTTTGAGAGACACACACTTGACC